>CALYQH010000171.1 GCA_945283395.1 uncultured Ventosimonas sp.
CGAAAGAAGTAAAAAACTTTATACCAACCAATGTATGCACTATTCATAGATTATTAGGCAGTAGACCAGATACTCGGCATTTTCGCCATAACAAAACTAATCCACTGGCCTTAGATATTCTCATTATAGATGAGGCATCTATGATAGATTTGGAGCTTTTTGCTCACTTACTTGAAACACTTGCCCCACATACTAGGCTCATTTTATTAGGAGATAAGGATCAATTAGCCTCTGTAGAAGCTGGGGCGGTATTAGGCGACCTCTGTCGCTTTGCAGAACAAGGACGCTACAGCCCTGCTACCCTAACCTGGTTAACGACCTATACTGGAGAAAATTTACAACATCAAGGTTTGCTAATAGGCGATGAAAAACAACATTCTCTAGCGCAACAAACCGTTATGTTACGACACTCTAGGCGTTTCTCAAGTGACAGTGGTATAGGCCAATTAGCAACTCATGTAAATAATAGTAATATCATGCAAGCACGTTTATTACTTAACAAAGACTTAACTGATTTAGGTCTATTGGCCATTAAACAACCACAAGATAATTTATTTGAGCAATATATATTAACAGGTTATCTAGCACAAGACGGCTTCAGCTACTATTTAAAATTACTAAAAAAACAGCGCCCTGCTAGCCATATCCCTCCTTATGACCCAAGGTGGAAGCAATGGGCTAACCAAGTATTAACTGCATTTAATCAATTTCAGCTACTGGCTGTATTAAGAGAAGGCCCATGGGGAGTTACTGAACTAAATCGAACTATTGCTTATATGCTCTATCGTCATGGTTATATTAATCACTTTGAGGGATGGTATGAAGGGCGGCCAGTATTAATGACGCATAATGATTATGCACTAGGTTTAATGAATGGGGATATAGGTATAACGCTTGCTTTTCCTGTTGAAAATGCACCTGAACAAACCATTTTAAAAGTAGTATTTCCTTATAACGATGGCACAACGAATCGACGAGAAGTATTACCTAGTCGGCTAAGCTCTGCTGAAACAGTTTATGCTATGACAGTTCATAAGTCACAGGGTTCAGAATTCAATCATACCTTATTATTATTACCTGACCAACTTAATCCCGTATTAAGTAAAGAATTAATTTATACCGCTATTACTAGAGCCAAACAACGTTTTACTTTGCTTGAAAGTGACCCAAATGTATTTAATTTAGCCCTCCAAAGACAAACGTCAAGATTGAGTGGGCTAAACTTTTAAGAGGTATTATTCTCCATAATACCTCTTTATTAACTAATTAGTTAACAGCTAAGGCTGCTTTCTGAATAGCAAAAATTTTCTCTATACCTTGTTTAGCTAAATCTAACATAGCAGTAAGCTCAGCAGGTTGAAAAGGTTCTCCCTCCGCCGTACCTTGTACTTCTATGAAACCGCCAGCATCTGTCATTACTACATTCAGATCGGTTTCTGCACTTGAATCTTCTAAATAATCCAAATCTAGTATAGGTTGCCCCTGATAAATACCTACTGAAACAGCTGCTACAAAGTGTTTAAATGGATTGGTTTTTAATAAACCTCTTTGTTTCATTACATTTAATGCATCCTGCAAAGCCACTGTTGCCCCTGTAATGGAAGCTGTTCTTGTGCCCCCATCGGCCTGAATGACATCACAATCTATATGCAAGGTATATTCCCCTAATTTTTCAAGATTAACAGCGGCCCGCAAAGAACGTCCTATTAATCGCTGTATTTCCTGTGTTCGACCACTCTGTTTGCCTTTAGCAGCCTCCCTTTGCATCCTTTCGCCGGTAGAACGAGGTAACATGCCATATTCAGCAGTAAGCCAACCTTGCCCCTTAAGAAATCTTGGAATACCAGCTTCTACCGAAACGGTACAAATTACTTTAGTATCACCAAATTCAACTAATACTGAACCCTCAGCATGTTTAGTGTATTGGCGAGTAATTTTGATAGGTCGTAACTCATTTGCTTGTCTAGCACTGGGACGTTTCATAATACTTCCTAAATTTAATATTAATGATATAAATAATAATATAAAAGATTAGCTGTTATTAACAATTATTAGTTACTCATCAGCTACATGTCTTTAGGTAATTGAAAAAAAACAAAAGCCAACATTACTGTAAATAACCCCATAATAAAAAAGGTTTGTTGAAAAGCTGGTAGCACTTTGACACTTTCCATAATAGGTTGGCTGCCATTAAAAAAAGCTAATAAGATAGCAGCAATAGCAATCCCAAAACTAATAGATAATTGAACCCCTACCGCTAACAATGCATTACCACTACTGGCTAACTCATCATCTAACTGTAACAAAGTAACTGTATTCATAGAGGTAAATTGCAAAGAATTCACAGCCCCTACAGCTGCCAACATAGCTAACAATAAAACAAAAGGGGTTTGATTGCTAACTAGTGCAAAACTACAAATAATTATACCTAATAATAGGGTATTAACTGTTAATACCCATCTATACCCAAAATAATTGATAACCAAACCAATCACAGGTTTGATTAATATAGCCAGCAGTGCTGTTGGTATCATCATCATACCTGCCTGAGCAGGTGAATAACCTAAAGCTAACTGTAATAATAAAGGAATTAGAAAAGGTAAAGAGCCATTACCTAAACGCGCTATTAGGTTACCTAAAATCCCAATAGAGAAACTTTTAATGTTAAATAACTTCAACGGAAATAATGGATGCTCAATATGAACAGCATGATACCAATAGCCTATCAAACAGCTAATGCCAACCATTGACAGAATAATCACTGCGGTCTTATCTAAATATAACTCGGCAAGCCCCTCTAACGCAAAGCTAACTAACACCATTGCCAGACCAATAAGGATAAAACCTATAAGGTCTAATTCCTTGTGAACAACGCCTGTTAAATCAGGCATAAATTTATAAGCAGCGATACAGCCTAAAACCCCAATATGAACGTTGATTAGAAAAATCCAATGCCATGAGCAATATTGCACTAACCAGCCCCCTACCGTAGGCCCTAACAATGACCCCAATAATCCCGGAATAGTTACAAAGCTCATGACCTTAACAAATTCACTACGTGGATAAACGCGTAAAATAACTAATCTACCTACTGGCATCATCAACGCTCCACCAATTCCTTGAACCACTCTCCCAACGACTAAAACTAGTAATGAGGGAGCTGCGGCGCAAAGAATAGAACCTAGTGAAAAAAAAGCTACTGCAATAAAAAATATTTTTTGGGTACCAAACCTATCAGAAACCCAGCCACAAATAGGAATAATCAATGCAACTGTCACCATATAAGCAATAACAGCACTTTGCATACCTAATGGATGAATAGCTAAATCTTCTGCTATAGCTGGTAACGCAATATTTAAAATAGTTGCATCTAAGCTTTGCATAAAAAAAGCAATGGCTACTATCCAAGGTAATAATTTTTTAGTTTGCTCTGTTATATCATTAGCCATATGATTAACTTAACCCTACCCAACAGTAGATAATAGTCCAATGTATTGAATAACTATTAACTATCTTATACACTCTAATAGAGGCAACCCTTTATGATTATTCCGTTTCAACTATTAACTCCAGAAACCTTACAACAGGTAATAGAAGATTTTGTAACACGCGATGGTACAGACAATGGTGATGATACGCCTCTTACAACCAGAGTACAAAAAGTCAAAGACGCTCTTGCAAAGAAACAAGCTTTCATTTTATTTGATAGTGACAGTGAAACTTGCTCCCTTGCCTTAAAACAAGATGTTCCCCAAGCATGGCTTAATGAATTAGAATAAATCAGTACTAACCCAAGATTACGCTTTATCAGTTAACCAACTAGCTAAACTGCCCGTTAAGATATGCTCATGAGCTTCCTCTATAGCCGATAGTGCTTGTTTTATTTTGGCAAACCACGGCTCTTCGAGCAGCTCTACAGGAATCTGTGCAACTTTTGGAATAGGCCATGGACTATGAGCTATTAACTCATAAAATCCGTAACTATTAATATCCCTACAGAGTATCCAACCATATCCGGAGCCAGCGGCACAAACTAACCGCTCCTCTTCAAAGAAACCTACCATCTCAAACCATTCATCCTCTGGTAACAGCCAACCTTTCTCTTGAACATCTTGTTGAGTGACAACTTTACCTGCTACCTGTGCTTCATAAAATAATTTCAACGTAGCTATAGCCACTAACAAATTAGGTATTTCTTGGCGAAACAAATAATGCCTAAGGCCTAGACAACAAGATAACTCACAGCCCATTAATACAATGACCCAAGAAACATATACCCATAATAGAAACAGTGG
>CALYQH010000172.1 GCA_945283395.1 uncultured Ventosimonas sp.
AATTAATGGTGGATGGCAACCAGTTATCAATTTACAAGGTACTCAACGCTGGCGATTATGGAATGGTAACTCAGGACGTTATTTAAATTTAGCTTTTCCAAAAGATCAGGTAGAATCATTTTTAGTAGGTAACGATGGTGGTCTATTAGAAAAGCCAATTCCTATTGAAGAGATTTTACTTTCTCCTAGTGAAAGAGCTGAAATTGTTTTGACACCTAAGAAAAATGGTCAGTTTTTGCTTATAGCAAAAAAATATGATAGACATAAAATGGGTAACATTGCTCCAGAGCAGGATTTAGTATTAGCTACTGTGAATACACAAGAAGGAAAGAAAATAACTTTACCAAATAAATTACGCACTATAGCAGATTTTGGCAAACCAACTGTGAAAAGGCGCTTGGTTTATTCTGAGGATAACCAAATGAATTTTCTTATCAATGGCAAAAAATTTGATATGGGAAGAATTGATATTGCTAGTAAAGTAAATCAAGTAGAAGAGTGGGAAATTTTTAATAATTCCCATATGAATCATAATTTCCATTTACATGGTCATCAATTTTTAGTCAAAGAGTTTGAGTCAGAGAAGGGTAATATTACTAAACCAGCTTATAAATTACTTAAAGACTCTATTAATTTAAAACCATACGAAACTATTCGCGTTATAGTTAAACAAGATAAACCCGGTATCAGAATGTATCATTGCCATATTATAGAACACGAGAAGGCTGGCATGATGGGACAAGTAGAAGTTGCAGAGTTTTAAACTAGCTATACAATATTAGCCTATTATTGCTAATAGTTATATCACAATAGGGATTGTGTATAACTGAATAATTCTTTATAGCTAAAAAGCTATTCATCCCTTCGAAACTATCGATGCTTAGTTAGAGTATAAGTGATTATTTAGAATCTGGTGGAAGCTGATATTGTTGCAACCAATAACGGCGCGAAATAAAAATAAACATAAGTAAAGCTATAAGTAAATAAATCGCTCCAGCATAACCTACATAAGAGGTATCACTATGTGATAATACAATGCTGCCCATTAATGCGCCACCGCCAATGCCTATATTAAAAATACCTGAGTACATAGATATGGCTACATCTGAAGCATCAGGAGCGACGTCTAATACCTTGGTTTGTAGTGAAAGTGCAATGATAGTCATGGCGCTTCCCCAGATAATGCAGAGTAAAGTGGTAGTGATATGACTAAAGGCACAAAGGTAAAGCATTAATAAGCAAGCTAATAGGATCATTATAGATGACATAAAGATGCCTATAGGATATTTAGCTGTAGTTTTAGTGAAGATAATGCTACCTAAAATCCCTGCACCACCTATTATTAATAATAAGAAAACGACAAAATTTTTACTAAAACCTACATCTCTCATAAAAGGACTGATATAAGTATAAGCAGTAAAATGACCAGTGACTATAATAGCAGTTAAAATATAAACATTAATAAGAGCTGGTCGTTTAAAAAGAGAAGGTAAGCTTTTTAAAGAACCTGCATGACTACTAGGTAACTTAGGTAATAACCAAATGAGTACTACCATAACTAATAAAGCAATCAACCCTATGAGTAAGAAGGTAATACGCCATCCTGCGTGCTGCCCTATGACGGTGCCTATAGGTACTCCTAATACAGTAGCAAGGGATGAACCAGTTACGATAAAACTCAAGGCTTTAGCTTTTTTATAAAAAGGAGCAATACGTACTGCTAAAGGAGTAGTGATAGCCCAAAATACTGCATGGACACAAGCTATACCTATCCGAGCTGCCATCAAAGAAGTAAAGCTCCATGCTAGCCAAGCTAATAGATGACTTGTAATGAAAATGATGAGTAGAATAACTAATAATAGTCGTCTTTCTATTTTAGCTGTTATTATGGTAAGAGGAAGTGACATAATAGTCACCATCCATGCATAGCCTGTAATAAGTAATCCAGTATGAGCGACATTCATGTTAAAACTTTCGGCAATACTTGGTAATAATCCTACCGGTACAAACTCAGTAGTATTAAATATAAAAGCAGCAAAAGCCAGTGCCATTACAGGCAACCATGCCTTCCAAAAGCTTGCAATAGCTTGAAGATTAGTATCGCTCATGTTATGAAATTAGCTAACGAATGAATAAAGGGATAATTTTAACACTCTCAGTTTTGCTTTTATATAATAAATTAGTTGCAATGTAACTTTTTAAAGTAAGTTAACAAATGAACCTAGCTATTATTAAGTAATAATTGTTCATATCTTGATGAGTACTAGTAAGTTAGCAAAAAACTTATTAAGCTAAATAATCTATAGAAACGTTATGCTCTATTTATTATTAAGCAATAAAATTTATTACAATTTTCCGTTATTTCACAATTAATAATTAAAGTTTGCTTATTTTTAGGGATGCAACACTAACTAATTAATTTTTAAGTTTTTCTTTTAGTAATTGGCTAACCATTTCTAAGCTAAAACCTCGGTAAAGTAGAAAACGTCCTTGTTTGGCTTTTTCTTTTTGGTCTTGGGGTAACCTATTAAATTTCCTTTGCCAGACTGTATTAAGTTGTTCATACCAATCGTAATTAATTATGGCAAGTGCCGTGGTTATATCACTCTTATTAATACCACGCTCTAGCAATTCTTGCTGAATACGTAACGGGCCATAGCCTGAGTTAACGCGGCTATGAATATAGGTTTCTAGATAGCGGTGTTCAGAAAGTAATTTATCAGCAGTTAGCTGGTCTAAAACTGCCTCTACTAACTCTGCAAGTGCTCCTTTACGTAACAATTTACGTTTAAGTTCAATTCGTCCATGCTCGCGCATAGCTAATATATCCATAGCTAACTTACGGATAGCTATGGGGGTATCTAACTTAGCCATTAGTCATCTGCTGGCGGCGTATCATCATCGCTAGTTGCAAAAGGAGCTGGTTGACTAAGTAGTTTTTCTCTTATGGTATTTTCAAGAGTTTTACTAATTTCAGGATTCGCTTCTAAAAATTTAGAAGCATTAGCTTTCCCTTGGCCTATCTTCTTCCCATCATAGCTATACCAAGCCCCAGCTTTTTCCACTAAACCTAGTTGGACACCTAAATCAATAATTTCTCCAGTACGATAAATGCCCTTGCCATAAAGAATTTGGAATTCGGCTTGACGAAATGGAGGAGCTACTTTATTTTTAACCACTTTAACACGAGTTTCACTGCCTATAACTTCGTCACCTTCTTTAACTGAACCAGTACGACGAATATCCAATCGTACTGAAGAATAGAATTTGAGAGCATTGCCTCCTGTTGTGGTTTCAGGGTTGCCAAACATAACACCTATTTTCATACGGATTTGATTAATAAAAATAACAAGGCAGTTAGCTGTTTTAATATTTCCCGTAATTTTACGTAAGGCTTGCGACATTAAACGTGCTTGTAGCCCCATGTGAGAATCGCCCATTTCGCCTTCAATTTCTGCTTTAGGTACTAGGGCTGCTACCGAGTCAACAATAATCACGTCAACCGCATTAGAACGTACTAACATATCAGTAATTTCTAGTGCTTGTTCCCCTGTATCAGGTTGAGCAACATATAAATCATCTACATTAACGCCTAATTTTCCGGCATATTCTGGATCTAAAGCATGCTCAGCATCTACGAAAGCACATACACAACCTTGCTTTTGGGCTTCAGCAATGACCGACAAAGTTAAAGTAGTTTTACCTAACGATTCAGGGCCATAAATTTCTACGATTCGACCTTTAGGTAAACCACCTATCCCGAGCGCAATATCTAGTCCTAATGAACCAGTAGAAATGGCCGGAATAGCTTGTCTTTCATGGTCTCCCATCCGCATAACTGCACCTTTACCAAATTGTCTTTCAATTTGTGTTAAAGCTGCGGCCAGTGCTCGCTTTTTATTCTCATCCATCATTAGTCCTCATTTCAAAAAGTATGCTTTTAGCTGCATTAAATAGCTAAAATTTAGCAACTATTATTTCATATTAAGCTAGAGTAGCTAAAGTTCTTTTTAACTTTCAACTGGAGTTTTTTGTTGCGTAATGCGTATCAGCCCGTGAAGTGCTAATTGAACAGTTTGCTCACGAATACTTTGTCTATCTCCTTTGAAATGGGCGCAATGACTTGTGTATTGATCATTATTATGGTTGTACCAAGCAAACCAAACCATTCCTACAGGATGACGTTCTGTCCCACCAGAAGGTCCTGCTACGCCACTAACAGCTACTCCATATTGTGCATTATTTTTATTGATAGCTCCTTTAAGCATAGCTTTAACTACTTCTTCACT
>CALYQH010000173.1 GCA_945283395.1 uncultured Ventosimonas sp.
GGCCAGTAAAGAATCACATTGTTTAATAGATTTACTTTATCGCTGGCATAGTAATGAGTTAGATTGTGAAATAGTGGGGGTCATTTCTAATCATAATGACTTACGTAATATGGTAGAATGGTATGGTGTGCCTTATCACCATGTGGCTGTTGATCCTGCCAATAAAGAAGCTAGCTTTGCTCAAGTTACTCAACTGATAGAGGACTATAAGACGGATTGTATTGTCTTGGCGCGTTATATGCAAATTATCCCTCCTGCGTTATGCCAACGATATGTTCAAAAAATTATTAATATCCATCATAGTTTTCTTCCATCTTTTGTAGGGGCTAAGCCTTATCATCAGGCTGCTAAAAGAGGTGTAAAACTTATTGGTGCTACCTGTCACTATGTGACAGAGGAGTTAGATGCTGGTCCTATTATTGAGCAAGATGTAGTGCGTATTTCCCACCAAAATAGTGTGGAAGATATGGTAAGATTAGGTAGAGATGTTGAAAAAATGGTATTAGCTAAAGGGTTACGTTATCACTTAGAGGATAGATTATTGGTACATGACAACCGGACAGTTGTATTTGCCTAGTATATCAAGTAGTAAAGTAGAATTATTCAAATAACTGCTGGGTTATTATCAGAAATGTGATATCTAGCAAAAAAAAATAAATTTGTTTATTGTAATAACTTTTTAGATTAGTAAATAATATAAAATCTATAAAGATAAGCATTATTTCGTAGTAGCGACAAGGCTAATTTGTGTGGTTAACTTTATAACTCTAGATAGGTAAGCTAAATTAATATAATTTACTAAGTTTATGGATAAGTAAAGGGTAAAGGTTTTAAAATGAAAATTTTAAAAGAGCAAGGTTTTACAATTATAGAATTGATGTTAGTTTTGCTTATCATAGCCGTTTCTATAATGTTAGCTACACCTAATTTTTCAAATATAATTAGAAAAAATAACTTAACAGCTGCAACTAATGAATTAACAGGGATAATGCAGTATGCTAAAGCACTAGCTGCTGCTACCAATATGCCTACTATAGTTTGCCCACTTATGTCCTCGTCCTCTAATAGCAGCAATGGGATGAAATGTGTTGATTCCAAAGAGGCTTTTAATAAAGCTACTAAAATAGGTGTTTTCAGATATATTTCTAATGCTAATAGCGCTAATCTCGAGCTTTCTAGGGTGATGAATTTACCATCATCAGTGACCCTGAAAGATACTAGAGACAAAGCGCAAAGTATAGCTTTTTATCCTGATAATAGTGCAGGTATTCATGGTATAAATGAAAATATGGATTATTTCCAAAAAGACGGATCAATTGCAAACAGTTCATTGAATTTAAGTTCATTAAAGTTTCCAGACCCCACTACAACTAATAGCGCTAACTGGCAGATTCAAAGCACTGTTGCCGCTGATAATAAGTGTTATGTAGTAAGTGTAAGTCGTCTGGGTAAAGCAGTAGTTAATGAGGATAATTGCCAATGAAACCAATAAATTTAAGCCGAGGTTTTAGTTTAATAGAAGTCCTTATTTCTTTTGTGATATTAGTTATAGGTATTCTGGGGGCTACTATTTTAATTATGCGAAGTTCTCAAGTGAATATGACTGCTTATGAAACGGAACAGGCTGCTATAATAGCAAATAATATGATTGAAACAATACGTATTGATGCTGACAATGCAGAAAAATATGCTACAGCAGATAGAGAAGGTTATGATAGCTTGCCTTCTGTTTGTAAATCTCCAACTCTAAACTCAGAAGCCCAGTGCACTGCAGCAGAACTAGTGAAATTAAACTGGCAACTGTTTAATGTTCAGTTAAAAAGTACTAATTTGCCAAATGCCACTTTGGATGTTAAGGAAGTGACTAAATCTCCTGCAAATGCTGGTTCTAATAATAACAAACAATTTTTAATCATTATATCTTGGGGATCTGCTGCTACAAAAAAAATTAATACTTATACAGTTGATTTTATAGTTACAGTTCCATTAGCTGTAACCCCAGGCAATGGAGGTTAGTATGGGTAAAGATAGTCTTTTTATGAAAAAACTAGCACTACAAGGTTATTCGCTCATAGAATTGATGATAGCTTTATTATTAGGGAGTATTTTGTTATTGGGTGTTATGCAAGTAATAATAGGTTCATCAACATTAGGAACTACTACTAGTAATCTATTATCTAATCAAGATACGGCAAAATCTGCTTTAGATTTGCTTGGTGGTGAAGCTCGTAGAGCTGGTTATAATGGCTGTCTTAAAGCGGCTAATGGCTTATTAGATATAGCAGGATATAGTGATGATGATCGTTATGCATTAATGCCTGTAAAAGATTCCGAGGGAAGAATAGGTATAGAGTTTAGATATGGTATTGATGAAAACGTGGGAGGTGTGAAAGGAGATCTATTAACTAATAAAGATTGCTTAAATAAACCTCTCCATTTTCGCAATATGATTTATCAAAATTGTGTTAAAGCTGGTGGTGAACAAGGAATTTGTGTTAAAGGTAAAAGTGGTGCAAATACTGGGAATGATCTTGTTGATGATATTATAGAAGACATAGAGTTAAAACAAATAGTTTTTAGTTACTTTGATCAATCATATAATAAATATCAAACTATTACTTTTGATAATAATCATCAAAATATGTCTCCTGATACGCTGAAAAAGTTGCAATCTGCTGAAAGGGTTACATTTTTTGTTAAAGCTCTGGGAAGATCAACTGGTGCAAACAAAAAATCTATGACTAAAGTTGAAAGAGACTATTCTGCTAGTTATAAGTTGAGGAATTTATAAAATGATCGTAGCCTCAGAAAAGAAGCAACAAGGTTTTACCCTTATCGTTGTACTATTATTGTTAGTGGTAATGGTTGTACTAGCTTTGTCATTATCGAGCAATAGCAGTACTCATACCATAATAGCTAATAAAAGTGTTTTAAAAGCGCAAGCTTTTCAAACTGCCGAAAGTGGCTCTGATATCGTTTTAAATTATCTTAATGAAAAGGGTGATACCGCTTTTCAAACGCTCAAGAAAAAAACGTGTAATATGAAATTTGAAGATCACTATACAGCTAATTCAAATAACATTATTAAAACATCCTCTGATGTAACTGATCGCAAGATTAAATCGGCATGGTATGCTTGTTATCCAGAAGGTCAAGCAGAAGTACCTTGTGATCAAGGTTTTTGTTTTGCAGTAGTTATTGCTGGGGTATCATGCCCCGCTGATAGCAATAATACCATAACTGTAACAGATGCATGTGTTATTAGCCGCATTCTTCAGGGTTATCATTTAAGTTATCTACAACTCTAATTGACTTTCTTTTATAGACCGGATAATACAAAAAGGTATTGGTAATGAAACGGAACAAAGGTTTTACTTTACTGGAAGTTTTGATAGTAATAGGTATAGTAGCTATTGTTGCTGCTATAGTTTATCCAGCTTACGCTAACCATATTCGTCGAGCTGCTTGCGATAATGGCAAAGCAGGCTTAGTTCAAGCAGCCGCTTTGATGAATCAATATTATATGCAATATGGTAAGTATAAAAATTCACAGACTTATGCAAGTAATGGAGATCAAGTATTTGAGATTAATAAGTTGCCTAGTGATAGTACCGGAGATGGTGACTTTTCTGTTACGCTATCCGATTTAACTGATACTAGCTTTACTTTAACAGCTAAACCTACAGCTACTGGTCGTTTACATGGAGTATCTGGTGGATTGACTATTAATGAAAAAAATGTGACCAAGGGACAGCTTAATGGTAAAGATGTTTGGAGTGAGGGGTGTAATAGTATCTAATTAGTTAGTTTGGAGCTAAATAACTTGATAAAGTAATTTTTTCTAAATTTCAAACGTTATAGCATAGAGATGTTGTTATCGACGGTTGAATCTAAATTCACACCCTTTTAGGTGAAGATAAAACTTATCAGAAAAATACCATTGAACATGATGGACGTCTTTTAACATAGCTGCATTGGCTCTAGATTGCTTGATATAGGCAGGATCTTAGACAAATTCATTCTTGCCATGATGAACATGAAAAGGCTCTTCATATTTCACTTTCACTAGCCCATCATACCGCCCTGCCAGCCATTCGAGTGAATAATGCTATCAATACTTACTTTGCCGCTTATAATCTGCTGTGATTGGGCTTTAGTGGTATCAGAAACGATTTCAGTATAATCATTATTTTTTTGTTGTAATAGTTCAGCAACAATCCTTTTGCCAGACGCATCTCTGCTCTGTTTACTTCTAACGCTATGATTAC
>CALYQH010000174.1 GCA_945283395.1 uncultured Ventosimonas sp.
GTTATGTTCACTTTTTCAAGTAATCTGTCTCATCTGGTCTGGACTTATACAATTTAATAGATTTTACGGTTTTATTACTACCTAAACAATAGTTGGTTTTACCAAATAATAGTTAAAATTTTGGATCAATAACGCTGTAAATTTTATTATCTAAAGGCTGCTCAATTAATTTTAAAATAACTTGGGCTAAATCACTACGCTTCACTCTACCATGCTTTTCTAGTTCAGCAGGATAGTATTCTGCGGTAAAGTTAGGTTCACCATCTACTAAACCGCCAGGTCTTAAGATACAATAAGTTAATTGACTTGTTTGTAACCACACCTCAGATAATGACTTTTCTCTTACCGCATAGCCAAATGCTTGCTTGGCTTTGTCTGATAAGGTTGGCCAGCTATTACCACAGCCGATAGAAGTAACTAACAGCATTTGTTGAATACCAAATTGTTCTGCACTATCGATAATGGTTCGTTGTGCTTCGTAGTTAGCTCCTTCACCTCCTAAGGTACAAACAATAGTGGTATCTTTGCCTGCTAAATGCATTGCTTGTAAAACGTCTTCTTGGTTACATGCATTGCCTACGAGTGTTTGTACTCCTTGTGATTGTAATTTATCACTTAATTTATTGTCTCTGATGAGCGCAGTTACTTTTATATTTTGTGCTATTGCATAAGATAATAGGTGAGCGCCTGTTCCTCTACTAGCACCAAAAATGAGTATGGATTTCATGGGATATTCTCTAGTTTCCTAATGAGTTAGCTAATTGCTGGAAAGCTTCCAGTTGGTTAGTTAATAATTGACGCTTTTCGTCTCGAGAAAGAAAGATTTTAATAATAGACTCTCCCTTTTTATTAAGAAAAACGATGGAGGCTGTTTTTACACCCATAAATTTACGTTCTATAAAGGCAATATGCGCACAATTTTCAGCTTTGATATGGCCACTAATGCCCGTGGTATGATCTAAATTAAAATAGCCATGTTGATGAGAACCATTAGGTAGATTACCAGCATATTCGAGAATGGTATCAGGAGTATGTACTATGAGAATAATTTTTCCCCAGCCTAAAACATGTTGCCAAACGTTATCAAAATTTTTGCCATCAACTACTGTGCTTGAAGGAATAGCACAAATAACATCGTAAAGTGAACAATTATAATCTTCTGCTATCTTTTCTAATGTCCCTTTGGGCTTAGTTGCTAAATATTGACTAAGAGGTTGTTGTGGCATAAAATCTCTCCTTTTGGTTACTATAAATCAAGTCTAAGTAAATGCCATATTTAAAATGAATAAAGGCGATTACATTCCTGTATGATGGGATGTACCTTTGTACATTTTATTATGTTCTGAATCTTCTACTAACTCAGATGAATTTATTTGGGTTAACACTTTTTGTAAGGCGGGTAGCATATTTCTTGCCCAAAAACGTCCGCTGGTAGATAGACGTAGACAATAGCTATTGTCAGTTAACAAGCCCTTTTGATACCATTGCTCAATCAAAGGACTTAGCAATTCAGCTTGATCAGTCAATTTGGTCAAATCAATTCGGCCTATTTCAGTTTGTCCTTGTAGTTCCTGTTGCCATGATGGAAGGTTACTTTGTGCCATAAACATAATAGGTTTTTGATTATTATCTAACGCTTGATAATAGGCGGTTAATTCGCGCTCTAGCATAAAAGAATAATTACTAAGTTTACCACCCCCACCAGAGCCATAGGCCAAGTAATCGGCGCCTTGTTTTATCAGGAGGTTATATAGATTTCTTTCTCTAGTAGTTTTTGCCCAATGGCTATTACTTAATTGCGTCCAACCATAATCGTAAAGTGCTTCAGCGCCTATTTTATAAAAATTATGTCGATCTTCTACTGAGGGTATAGTAATTTTTTTCTCCTCAACGTTTTGGAATAATTTAGTTGTTGGTAATAAGCTGAGAGCATATAAGTCTACACCATCTAGCGGAAGATCTTTAATAACTTGCATATCTTCATGCCAAGATTGTTGAGTCTGGCCTGGTAAACCGAAAATTAAGTCGCAAACAATAGCAGCTAAATTATAACTAGCTAGCTGTTCTATGAAAGTTATTGCTTGCTCTTTGCTGGCATAACGTCCCATTTTTTTTCTAATTTGACTATCGAAAGTTTGGATGCCAATGGAAAACCTATTAGCACCTGCTTTTAAATAGGCTTCCATACGACTTTCATCAAAATTAAGAACTCGTCCTTCAATAGTGATTTCACAGTCAGGGGCTAGTGGATAGTTATCTTTTAAAAAACTAATAATACGGGCCATTTGGTCGCCTGTTAATACGGTAGGCGTACCACCACCTAAGTATACAGAATGGATGGGAGTTGATTGAACTAGGGGGCTGTTTACTTCTAGTTCCATTTCTCGTAATAGATATTTGGTATAGACTTCAGTGTCATGTTTATGTATGGGATTTTGATAAAAACCACAGAATTTACAGTGGGTAGCACAAAAAGGGATGTGAATATAAACAAGACGTTTTGGTGGATTTAGAGGGGTATTTTTTAATGTATCCCATTCCTCTAGAAAACGATCTTTGGTAATAGGTTTAGTATCACGGATAGGCATTTTTATGGCTTTATCTTTAAACGCAATAGAACCAGAATTTGCAAAAAAAGGGGTTAAGTCAATGTTCATACTGTAAGGCACTAATTAATCTAAAGAAAAATCATTAAACAATAATATCTATTAAATATCAATGATTATTATTAATGTTGATTCAAGTTATTAATTTTGATAGATTAAATAGCAATGATAATTATTATTAATTAAATAGTTATTGATTTATATAGGAATATTGGCTTTTTGTTTTGAGAGTGATTTAAGATTGAAATTATATAAGATAGCTTTTTCTGCCTTGGTTGCTTCAGTAAGTTTACAGAGTTTGGCAGAAGAGCAAAATAACGATAATGATTTAGGAATTATGCTAGATACGCTTACTGTAACAGCTAGTAGGCAAGAAAAAAAGAAATTAGAAGTACCAGAAACGGTCGATATCATTACCAAAAAGCAAATTGACGAACAAAGCATTACTAATATGCAGGATTTAGTGCGTCATATCCCTGGTGTTTCAGTAGATAGACAGACCTCTGGCACGGATCCTTTTGGTAATTTAGGAGGGATTAGGATAAGAGGAGTATCAGGCAATAGGATTCAGATGCAAGTAGATGGTTCGCGTGTCATAGAAAGTATCCAAGATGGAAATAGAAATTTTATAGATTTATCTACTATTAAAGCTGTAGAAATCGTTCGTGGGCCAGGTTCAGTATTGTGGGGGGCTGATGCTTTAGGTGGAGTAGTAGCTTTTCGGACGCTAGATCCAAGCGATTTATTAAAAGACAAATCTTATGCAGCACAACTTAGTGGTGGATATAATAGTTTAAATAAGCAAAAAACTAAAACAGGCATATTTGCTGCAGCTTTTTCTCCTAATGTGGAGGGGTTGATAGCTATTTCGCGTAGAGATTATGAAGAGGCTAGGTTAAGTAAAGCTAAAGCAGATGGTGGTATTTGGGGATGTCCTAGGGGAATTGGTGCTACCCGCTGTAATAAATTAAATCCATTAGATGCTGAAGCACATAATATGCTTTCTAAATTAGTTCTTCATGCAGATAATCATGAAGTTAAATTAACAGGTGAGAAGTTTCGTTCTAATTCTTATGTTAATCAACTTTATGATCATGGCATACAAAAGACGGGCATGTTTTCTTATAACGGTGATTATCTACGAACCCAAATACAAGAAAGAACTCGTTTAGCTATAGAGGATATATGGGTTCCTCACGTTTCTTTCTTAGATCAAGTAAAAACTATGTTGTCTTATTCTCCACAAAAACGTTATGTTAAATCTTATAGACATCAAATAAACAAATCTGGTAAAGATATTTATACCTTTAGTACCAATGACTATAGGGAAAAATTCTGGCAGGCTGATTTACAATTTACTTCCATTTTTAAGGCATTAAGTACAGAGCATGAGTTAATCTATGGATTTCAGGGCGATATTACCAAAACTGATTCTCAAAATAAGAATATTGATGGCAAAGGAATTGATTATAATAAAGGATTTAATTTTGCTAATGCCAAAACACGTCGTGCTGACGTGTATTTTCAAGATGAAATAAAATTAGTTGATGGTCGACTAAAGATCAAACCTGGCATACGTTATGCCACCTATAAAATTGAACCTAGGATAGATAGAAATCCAAAACATTATGATTTAATTCTAGGTAAGGAACCACGTA
>CALYQH010000175.1 GCA_945283395.1 uncultured Ventosimonas sp.
AGTATGGCCTACTTGTTTATCCCTGGCTAATGAATCATTAAGTATATCTAATAAATTAGCCCCTTTTTCCCAACCTCTATAATAATTTAGCGTAAAATCTTCTATCTCTACTAATTCATTTAATATATTTTTAAAGATAGGTGTTAATTCTGTTATATATTTTGATCTAAAGCCATCTAATTGTTCACTAGCTTTACTAAGTTCTAAATTCCAACTATAACATTCTTTGCTATTAGTGTTATTTTGCCTTAACCAGCTATTGCGTTGTTTTAATGCTTTCTGAACTTTTTGCCATGCAGCTAAAAATAATGGTTCACTATGAAATACTCCCCAATCTATAAATTGTCGGCGCAATTTAGGCGAACCTTCTAATAATTTAAAACTATCTGGATTAATAATTTGTAAAGGTAGCAAATTTGCTAATTCAGTTGTAGTTCTTATGTTTTGACCATTTATTTTAATGGTTGTCTGACCCTGTTTATCTCTATAAATACCAAGTTGATTAGTAGCTTGCAAACTATTAATTTGCCCAAAAATAATACAATCATTAGCTTGTTAGTTAATAACTTTATTAATTTTGTGGCTACGAAAAGATCGGGCTAACCCTAATAAATGAATAGCTTCCAGAATTGAAGTTTTACCACTCCCATTATCGCCGTAAAATATATTTATTCGAGGTGATAACGCAAGAGTTACAGGCTGTAAATTACGTAAACCGGTAATAGATAATTTAATTATAGCCATCTATCCATTACAGACGCATAGGCATGACTACATAAGAAGCATCATCATTATTTTCTTCTTGAATCAATGCGCTACTATTAGCATCAGATAAGAATAAACGTACTTTTTCAGTGCTTATTACATTCAGAACATCTAATAAATAGCTAACATTAAAACCTATTTCTAATGAGCTACCTTGATATTCTACAGTAATTTCTTCTTCAGCTTCTTCTTGTTCAGGATTGTTAGCTTGTATTTTCAATAAGTTATTTTCAAGATTTAACCTAATGCCGCGGTATTTTTCATTAGATAAAATAGCGGTTCGAGTGAAAGATTCTTTAAGAGCTTGTCTATTAGCTATCACTAATTTATTACTACCCTTAGGCAATACTCTTTCATAATCAGGAAATTTACCATCTATTAATTTAGAAGTGAATGTAAAATCACCAGTAGTAGCTCTTATATGATGTTCTCCTAATACTATTGATAATTTAGCTTCTTGATCAGTAAGCAATTTTACTAATTCTAAAATAGCTTTACGAGGCAAAATAACTTGCTGTTTTTCTGCTACTATCGCATTTAATTCTAAAGGTACAGAACAAACGGCCATTCTATGACCATCAGTAGTTACTGTTCTTAAATAATTATTAGTTAATTCTAATAACATGCCATTTAGATAGTAACGAACATCTTGTTGAGCCATTGCAAAACTAGTATGCTCAATAATACGGCGTAACTTACTTTGTTCAACTTCAAATTTAAGTGAAGCAGGACCATCTTCAACTGTAGGAAAATCATTAGCTGGTAATGTTGATAAAGTAAAACGTGAACGGCCTGCTTTAATTAACAGTTTTTGTTCATCTAATTTGATATCTATAATGGTTTCATTAGGTAAACTTCTACAAATATCCATTAATTTTCTAGCGGGTACTGTTATCTCACCAGTTGCTTGAATATTTTCTAAAGCAACTCGTCCTATTAATTCCACTTCTAAATCAGTTCCTAATAAAGATAACTGACCATTATCAACGGTTAATAATACATTAGAAAGTATAGGTAAGGTATGACGGCGCTCTACTACCCCTGTCACAAGCTGTAAAGGCGTTAATAACTGTTCACGTTGAATAGTAAAATGCATGATAGTAAACCTTATATGTTAAAAGCTTCCCGCCTATTCCTAAGCTTCCTAAAAAATGTCAGGATGTAATTTTGCCTGTTATTAAAGTTTCACGCAAGATATATAGTATTAGATTAAGTGGTTAGAGTACGTAATAGATTTTTATAGTCTTCAAATATATCTACATCAGTGTTCTTTAACTCTATTATCTTGCGACAAGCATGTAAAACAGTGGTATGATCTCGCCCGCCAAAGGCATTACCTATTTCAGGCAAGCTATGATTAGTTAATTCTTTAGCTAGCGACATAGCTACTTGCCGAGGTCTAGCTACTGATCTTGAACGGCGTTTAGATAATAAATCTGCTACCTTTATTTTATAATATTCTGCTACTGTTCGCTGAATATTTTCAATACTTATTAGCTTATCTTGCAAGGCTAATAAATCTTTTAGCGATTCTTTTATTAATTCAATACTAATAGGTTTGCCAGTAAATTGCGCATGAGCCATTACTCTCTTTAAAGAGCCTTCTAATTCTCTAACATTAGAACGAATACGTTGTGCTATAAAAAAAGCATCATTATGATTAAGAGTAATACCAGCTTGCTCTGCTTTTTTCATTAGAATAGCTACTCTAGTCTCTAATTCAGGAGGTTCGATGGCTACAGTTAATCCCCAACCAAATCTTGATTTTAATCTTTCCTCTAAACCATCTATTTCTTTAGGATATCTATCACTAGTTAGAATAACTTGTTGTCCACCCTCTAATAACGCATTGAAAGTATGGAAAAATTCTTCTTGGGAACGTTCTTTTTTAGCAAAAAATTGAATATCATCAATTAATAAAGCATCTACTGAACGATAAAACTTTTTAAACTCATTAATAGCATTTAATTGTAATGCTTTAACCATATCTGCTACAAATCGTTCAGAATGTAAATAAACAATTTTCGCATGCGGATTTTTAGTGAGCATATAATTACCCACAGCATGCATTAAATGAGTTTTACCTAACCCTACACCACCATAAAGAAATAATGGGTTATAACCATGTTTCATGTTATCAGCTACTTGCCAAGCAGCTGCTCTTGCCATTTGATTTGATTTACCTTCAACAAAATTATCAAAAGTAAAATCTTTATTCAGATAATTAGTATGAGAAGCAGTAATTTCGGATTCTACCTCTTCTGCAATCAAATCAGTATTAGCTATATCTTCATTTTTAGACTTTTTCATTTTATTTGTCTTAATAACTTTATAAGATGTAGCTTTTTCTTTAACGCTAGGAGAAAATGTTTTAATAGAATCAATACTAGTCTTTAACTTGCTACTATGAGTAGCTTTACTACCTATGACTAAATTTAATAAAGGAGCTTCAGCAGGCGCTCCTTCATTTATTAATTCTTGCAATCTATTAAAATATTTATCATTAACCCAATCTAATACGAATCTATTAGGTGCATAAATCACCAGTTCATTAGGCTTTTCATCAACCTGCAAAGGTCTAATCCAAGTATTAAATTGTTGACTTGGTAACTCATCTTCTAAAATATTAATACATTGTTGCCAAAGATCTAATAACACAATACACCTTAATTTTTAACTAGACAGAAATTGTACCAGACTAATAAAAGTTATCCACAATTAAATAAGTTTTTATCTTTATGCTTTACGCTAATAAGGTGTGTACAACTAGTAGGAAAACACCCTTTAAATACTGTCAATAAAGTTGTTAATAAAATTATTGTGGATAAATGAGCCAAATATTCACAATTAATACCACGCTAAATAACAAGTTAATAGCCTGTTATAAACAATTTTATTAATTGCTATAATGTTTGTAAAAGAATAGTTAGATAAAATTATCCACAGAATGATAGCTTGTTAAATATA
This sequence comes from uncultured Ventosimonas sp., assembly GCA_945283395.1. GTDB lineage: Bacteria > Pseudomonadota > Gammaproteobacteria > Pseudomonadales > Pseudomonadaceae > Entomomonas. The sequence continues at coordinate 3,733 of CALYQH010000175.1, forward strand.
ACAACATAAATAATCTTTTAATAAAATATTATTATGTTAATTATTGCTCATAGCTAAAAGAAATTAATTTATTAAATATTTGACCTCACGCCATTCTTCAAATAAAATTGCGGGCTCTTTAAAATTTAGGATATCCTTAACACAAGGTAGCATTAATATGAAACGTACATTTCAACCAAGTAACATTAAACGTGCTCGTGTACACGGGTTTCGTGCACGTATGGCAACTAAAAATGGCCGTCAAGTACTTTCACGTCGTCGTGCAAAAGGCCGTAAACGTATAGCTGTGTAATATTTGTGGTGAGTCAAAACTTCTCCAGACAGAAGCGTTTATTAGAAGCTGAACACTTTAAAAACGTTTTTGACTTACCTGATAAAAAATTATCAACTCCCTATGTTTTAGTACTTGCTCATAGAAATAAACTAAATCACGCTCGTTTAGGTTTAGTTATTGGCAAGAAAAACGTAAGATTAGCTGTACAGCGTAATAGATTAAAAAGACAGATACGTGAAACATTCCGAATCA
>CALYQH010000176.1 GCA_945283395.1 uncultured Ventosimonas sp.
GTTATTCACTCACATAAAATACATTTTGCTATTTTTAGCATATTGAAAAAGGTTATGGCAAGGGAGAAATTAGTAGAATATTAAATAAGTCAGAAAAACAAATTTATCAGTAAGTTACTAAAAAAGATAATCAACTATATAGTTATTATGTTTTACTATAAGCTGACATAGTGAAAGCTTATTAGCTTAGTTTGCGAGGACAGCATGCTTTATTAGCTAATAGTTATGAAAGATTAGCTAATTTAAATAGCCAAAATATGTGGGAGAAAATTTGGGTAGTCAACAATCTACTTGACAAGTCGCACTTATTAACTTCACAGCAACACTATAAAAGCTAGTAAACTTTTAAAATACAATATAGCCTTAGAAATTTATTAGCTTACCATTATGATTATTATATTGATTACTACCTTAGCGAAAGCTAAGGTAGTAATTAAATTGTCATTTAATGGCCTAAAAACAGTTTATAGGCATCATTATTTGTTTCTTCCCAATATGGATAACCTATAGTGTTTAAGGCTTCTATCAATTGTTTATATTCGGCTTTAGGCGCTTGTAACCCAGCAAATACTCTTCCTTCGGCTGCGCCATGGTTACGATAATGGAACATACTAATATTCCAGCGTCCTCCTAACTTATTAAGAAAATTGAATAATGCTCCGGGGCGTTCAGGAAATTCAAAACGAAAGACATGTTCATCTTTAACCTCTTTATTACGACCTCCTACTAAATATCTAATATGCAATTTAGCTAGTTCATTGTGGGTAAGATCGAGCACAGGAAAGCCTTTTTCGCGAAGCATAGCTACTAGTGCATCACGTGGATCGCTTTCAGGATGTGTTTGTACTCCTACAAAGATATGAGCCTCTTTGCTACTGCGGTATCTATAATTAAATTCAGTAATTTGTCTTTTGCCTAGTGCTTCACAAAAACGTTTAAAGCTACCGGGCTCTTCAGGAATAGTGACAGCAATAATAGCTTCGCGGTTCTCACCTATTTCTGCTCGTTCAGCAACATAGCGTAATCGGTCGAAATTAATATTGGCCCCTGAATCGATAGCTACAAAGGTTTTATCTTTGAATCCCATTTTTTTACAATATTTTTTAATACCTGCTACCCCTAATGCTCCAGACGGTTCGGTAATAGAGCGGGTATTATCATAAATATCTTTTAAAGCGCCACAAATTTCATCAGTAGAGACCGTTATTACTTCATCTACATATTTTTTACAAATATTAAAAGGTTCCTTGCCTATTTGCGCTACGGCAACACCATCAGCAAATAATCCAACTTGTGTTAACGTTACTCTTTTTCCTGCTTTGAGCGCAGCTTGTAAACAATTAGAATCGTTAGGTTCAACTCCAATTACTTTAATTTCTGGGCGTAGATATTTAATATAAGCAGCAATACCAGCAATTAATCCGCCGCCGCCTACAGGTACAAAAATAGCATCTAAAGGAGCATTATGTTGGCGCAGTATTTCCATTGCAATAGTCCCTTGCCCTGCAATGGTATCGGGATCATCATAAGGATGAATAAAAGTAAAACCTTTCTCTGCAACTAATTTTAATGAGTGGGCTAACGCTTCTGGAAAGGCATCACCGTAAAGGACTACTTTGGCACCATGCGATCGTACCGCCATTACTTTAATTTCAGGGGTAGTTTTTGGCATCACAATAATAGCTTTAATGCCTAATTTTTTTGCTGAGATAGCAACACCTTGCGCGTGATTGCCAGCAGAAGCAGTAATTACTCCTTGAGCTTTTTCCTGAGCGGTTAAACGAGCAATTTTGTTGTAAGCACCTCTAATTTTAAAAGAGAATACTGGTTGTAAGTCTTCTCTTTTAAGAAGAATAGTATTGCCTAATTCTTCAGATAGGTTACGTGCAAACTGTAATGGTGTTTCTAACGCGACATCATAAACAGGAGCCGTAAGGATATTTTTTACATATTTTTCTAACATGATGTTCCCTAACTAGGCTATGTGATGATAAAAAACTAAGTTTAAACTATTTAGCTTCTTTTTTTTAGATTAATTCGTTAAGACAACTGAAAAATAGCTATTAGATAACTATTTAGGGTAATGTTTAGTTGACAATGAGAAATATTCTATATCTATTTGTTCTTTTAGTTGCCATAAAGGTTGTTGATCAAATGGAGATAATAAGCTAATGCCATAAGCTTCAATGTGTTTAATTTGTCTAGCACCTTTAGCTAGTAATAAATAAGCCCAATATTGGGGGGATTGGTTAAGATTGAAACGAATGTTATATTTAATAAGTTTTTCTTTTAATAATAGACTATCTGTAATAGTAAGTTTATTAGCCATTATCTGTCGTAAAAGTTGTTCTAATCGTTGCCAAATTGCCTGTTGTTGCTCATTTGTATATGTATTCCAGTCAATAATTTCAAAGTCAAATCTTTTACAACCACGACAAACCCTATCACCATAAACAGTAGAGCAGAGTCCTATACAAGGAGTTTTAAGTGGATTTTTAGACATAAATAGGGGTTTAATTTAACGTTTTTGTAGCGTATGGTTAAGAAACTTAATTTCTAACATTCAGCATGGTTACTTGAGGATTATAATAGCTATGAGTCAAAAAGAAAAAACTTTAGAAAAATGGCAAGCAACATTAGACCCTGAGCAGTTCTATGTGTGTCGTATGAAAGGAACAGAAAGCCCTTTTTCAGGTAAGTATCATAAAGTTCCTGAAGTACATGGTATTTATTATTGCATCTGCTGTGATAAGCCACTTTTTGATAGTAATGTGCAATTTGAAGCAGGTTGTGGTTGGCCTAGCTTTTATCAACCTATTAATGAGGAAGCAATAACAGAGCAAGAAGATTTGAGTTATAACATGCATCGTATAGAGGTGTTATGTAGTCATTGTAAGGCACATCTTGGTCATGTTTTTCCAGATGGACCTCCTCCAACTGGCTTAAGATATTGTATTAATTCTGTTGCTTTGAGATTTCAGGAAGATAAACAGAAATGACATCTTTAGAAATAGTAACAGGCGATATTACTAAGCTTAAGGTAGATGTGATAGTTAATGCAGCCAATAACACATTATTGGGTGGAGGTGGTGTAGATGGTGCTATTCACAAAGCTGCTGGCAAAGAGTTACTAGTTGAATGTCGTTCGTTAGGAGGTTGTACAACAGGCGAAGCTAAAGTGACGAAGGGATATAACTTACCAGCTAACTATTTTATTCATACAGTTGGGCCTATATGGAAGGGCGGACAGAATAATGAAAGTGAAGTATTGGTTAGTTGTTATCAAAAAAGTTTACTATTAGCTAATAGTTTAGCTGTAAGTTCTATAGCCTTTCCTTGTATTAGCACTGGGGTATATCATTTTCCTAAAGTTATAGCAGCTAATCTGGCAATAAGTGCGGTTAAGCAATTTTTAAAGGAGCATAAGCACCATTTAAAGCTTATCTTTTTTTGTTGTTACATTGATGAAGATTACCAACAGTATTGTACTTTATTAAAAGGTTCAAATAAAAAGGGATAGAGGCTTAACAAGTCTTAAATTAAACTATTAATTAATAGCTAATTAAAAGCTATTGTTGTTTTAAAACAGTAGAGTTAACTTAAATTTTAAGTTAACTCTATATGAGGTAATTAGCAAGCTGGATATTTATTAAGTTTAAGTAGAGTATTTATTTGTTTAAGTTAAAGGAATTTTTATGAATATAAACTTCTAATAAGTTATAAATAAATAATATTAGAGGCTGTTTTTATTCTTGGAGAATGAATTTATGTCAATGGCTGATAAAGATGGTTCAATATGGTACAACGGTCAGTTAGTAGCTTGGCGTAATGCGCAAACACATGTATTGACTCATACGTTACATTATGGAATGGGCGTATTTGAGGGCGTAAGAGCGTATGAAACGGCAAAAGGTCCTGCCATTTTCCGTTTGCAAGATCATACCGATAGATTTTTTAAATCAGCCCATATTGTTGGTATGAATTTACCTTTTTCTAATGATGTTATTAAGAAGTCTAATTCTGATGTTGTAAAAGCTAATCATTTAAAATCTTGTTATTTTCGTCCTATGGCTTTTTATGGTTCACAAAAGCTAGGTGTAGCACCCGCTAAAGATGATGTGCAAGTAATAGTGGCAGCATGGACTTGGGGCGCTTATTTAGGTAATGATGGCATGCAAAAAGGGATCCGTATTAAAACCAGTTCTTTTACCCGTCATCATGTTAATATCACTAT
>CALYQH010000177.1 GCA_945283395.1 uncultured Ventosimonas sp.
ATATAATGCATTACTTATTTTTGATGAAGTGCAAACAGGTATGGGACGTACAGGTAAACTTTTTGCTTACATGCACTATAATGTTATACCTGATATCCTTTCTAATGCGAAATGTTTAGGAGGAGGTTTTCCGATTGGGGCGACGCTAACTAAAGAACATATTGCCAAACATTTTACCGTAGGCGTTCATGGTACAACCTTTGGTGGTAATCCGCTAGCCTGTGCAGTAGCAAATAGAGTATTTGATATAGTAAACCAAAGCGAGACACTTACAGGTGTTGAAAAAAGACGCGCTATTTTTCAACACTGCTTGGAAGCTATAGGTGAAACCTATCATGTTTTCTCAGAAGTAAGAGGCAAAGGACTACTTATAGGCTGTGTTCTCACCCCAGAATGGCAAGACAAAACTGCCAACATAATCAACACAGCCGCCGAAGAAGGTCTTATGCTACTCAAGGCCGGCCCTCATGTCATTAGAATTGCACCAAGCCTTATTATTGAAGAAGAAGACATCTTAGAAGGGATCAAGCGGCTAGAGCGAACTATCCAGAAACTAGCTAACTAATTAATAATGTAGTAAATGAGATAAAAATGAACGAAGCAATTACCTTACTAGTAGAAGATGCTAACGATAAAACCCAAACACTTTCTTGCCAACGTTTTGCTGTCATGTTGCAAGGTAAAGAAGTCTGGATTCAACTTATTGAAGGACAACTTTTTATAGGAACAGATATCGCCGAAAATGATCCTGAATTTACTAATCTCGTATTAAGGCCACTGGCGACTAATCTCATCAGTATCCAACTGGAAAAAGAGACGGCTGAACCAAATGCCAACCAGTTTCCAGAGGATGAAAATGACCACGTTAGCCATAGTAACTGTCAGTGCGGCCAACATTAAATGACTGATTAATTTGTTGCTTAACTAATTAGCACTAACCCTACACTTAGCAAGTTTTAAAAGCCTGCTCAAAGCGCTTAGTTTGCCAAATTTGAGGAGGTTTTTAAAAATTCTCTTATCTCCTTACTCCCCTCTATGCTAGTTCTTTGTCGGTGAATAGTTGCAATTCTTTTTTGGCAAAAAAAGCCTCAGTATAGTCTATTAATAATGCCAAACAATCTTGAATCATTATTTTACCTTTGATATCAAACACCGTTAGTTTGATATGATTCTGTTGCGCAAAATATTTTATTTTAGCGCTACAGCGCTTAGGCTTAACCAATTGAAATGTTGGATTTATAACAAAATGCAGATGGCTATGAAGATAGGTAGTTATATAACAATCATCTATTTGATCCCATGGTATCACTTTGTCAAAGCATGGCAGCAACAATCCCTCTGGAGCGATAGTAAAAAGCTTAGATCCTATCCGTTGTAAATTGCTAACTAATTGAAATAAGGAAAAAATAGTTATTATCAGAAAAATAGTTACTAAAATTATACTTTCCAATGTCGGTTCCTTAAGGCTTTTCAACATAGTGAAAGTAAATATCATAGATAACATAAAAATTATAGCTATCACTATTAACCTAATAATACCTCCTTGTTTTAGGGTAATAGTTAGTTGATGGCTATCAACTATGTTATTAAAACGCTTCTTGTCGGTTTCTACTGATTCGCTAATACTTTTTTGATAAAGCGGTTCTAATGCTCTTAGTTCCTCACTAACAAGCTCATCAATAAGATGAGTTGGTTTGTTATTGAGCTGTTGATCATTAAGCGAAGCTACTGAAGTAAGCTGTAATGCAGCTAACCGTTCAGCTAAGGTAGGATGAGTATCGAATTCTTCAACAGATTTAGCTAGCAGCTGTGCTATAGGCGGCCTATCAAGCTGGCTAATATGTTGAGAAATAAAACTCAAAGGTAAATAGTTTTTATAGCCTTGATAGTAATAATAGTTTAAAGCTTCTGCTAATTGAGGTGTCAACATAGATATTTTAATTAAAGCTGAAGCAACCTGCGCCTTACTACACACTTTTACGCTATTAGCATCTGCCAAAGTTTCCCTACAGCGATTCCACCGCCAAATAGCCGCATTAAAAGAGTAGAAGAAATGCTCAGATAAAAGAACTGCTGGATAAAATATGATATGTTGATATAGTAAGGCGATGTTTTCAGTTAAGCTATCTAACTGAAATTTAATACGTTTAGTCAGATTTATATCATCATTAGCAAGATGAGTTAACTCATGTGCTACAACACTTGATAACTCATCAATTGTTAAATATTTTAAATAGCTGCCAGCAAGATATAAGGTATTACCTGTTAATTCAATGTGTTGTGGATACACTATAATTTTATTATTAGTTATAAAAAATCCCTTATCTATACCCAATAAAATATGGTCTGGGCTAGCTAGTTGAAGTTTCTCAGCTACTCGATTAACAAGCTGCCATATTTTCTTATCTGGCTGATAGGCTATAGTTACTCCCCATAACTCATCTGCCGTTTCTACAGGCCGATATCTATAGATACCAAAAGTAAAACAACATAACAAACTAATAAGAATGAGCGCAAAAATTAGGAGTCCTATTATCCATTCATTAGTTAATAATAAATAGAGGCTACAAGAGAAAGATAAAACAAAGCTAATAGGTAATATTAATAGGATAACTCGCATAATATACCATGTTCTTGTAAAACTTATAGAGAGTTGCTCTGACGAGCCAATAGCTTTGCTTCTTAATCTTTTGATAATAAAGGAAGCAACTACACTAATCACCACACATAAGAGCCCCCCAATAATACCACTAAAGGCAAAAGGTCGAGCATAATGAAAAATAAACTTTTGGTGATTAACTATTTTATCAATTGGGCAGATATCACATTTAGTTGTTCGAGATGGCGGTCGGTGTAATAACTGTTCTTTTTGTGCTGAAAGTTTAGCGATTTGTTGATTAATAAGCTGGAGCTTTTGCTCAGTTGGATAGTGCGCGATGCTAATGATTACACTAATAAGAGGTAATAAGATAGTAAAAAAAAAGAGATAGTTGCTTAGTTATAGATAAAGGAAAGAATTGAGTTTTTATATCCATGGTAATAACCTAAAATCTATTTTTTATGAGTAAATTTTTATATTATTTAATAAGTAAAATACAATAGTTAATCAAATGTTAAGCAATAAAATGGCATCTTACTATTATTAAAAAAATAACTATGCGTTATACCTAAAGTTAAACTACTTAAACAGCTGCCATATCTTTCATGTAATGATGCAAAACTAATTATTAATAAAAAACCGCATATTGCGATTTTTTATTAACCTTTAGCAACTAATTAGTCTCTTTATTTTGATGCATTTGCTTCTCTAACTGCAAAGCCCCAAAATGAGAAAGTAAGCAGAAAATAATACAACAAATAGTACCGCCTAACAGCATATAAAAACCTATATCCCAATTATTAGTTCGTTTAACAATAAAACCAAACATACCAGCGCCTAAAGATGCACCTAATATATAGCTCATAAAGCCCCTTAATCCTACCGCCGACCCCACTGCATAACTAGGCACAATCTCCATCGTTTGGACTGAGGCTAAAAATTGTGGAATATAGATAAGGCAGCCCACTATCGCAGCAAAGAAAACAACAGCGATCAATGAATTACTTTGCCAATAACCTATAATACAGAAAAAGATCAACGTCATGGCTAAAATAGCGAGCGGCATACGACGACCTTTAAAATATTTGTCTGACAACCAACCAGCAAGTAACGTAGAAGGAATGGCAGCCCATTCAAAACATAAAAAAGCAAAACTCATTTGCTGCTTAGTAAAGTGTTTAACATCTGATAAATAGATGGGTAACCAACTAATCACTCCAAAGCGCACCATATAAACAAACACATCAACAAAAGAAATGAACCACGCATTTTTATTTGGCAGCACAAACTTTACAAAAATTTGCCAAGAAGACATATTAGCAATGTTAGGATCCAATTTAGTTTTAACCAATTCGTCATCTTTTACTATCTCTTGTAAAGGTGGTAACCCCTCGCCCACAGGTGATTCTTTCCCTAAACCAAAAACAACTACTGCCATAATAATAGCTATTAACGCAGGAATCCAATAACAGGCTATTTGCCAATGCTGTTTGATATCATCATTACCAGCTAATAAAGCTAATAAGGTAAATCCACCTGTGACGATAGGAGCTACTATACCTCCTCCCACGTTATGTGAAATATTCCAAAATGCTCCTACCCGACCGCGTTCACTCCGCGGAAACCAATTGC
>CALYQH010000178.1 GCA_945283395.1 uncultured Ventosimonas sp.
TATTAGCAGTCCCTGAAACTGATTGCCCTGCGGTATCTTTTACATTAAATTTATTTCTAGCATGCATATATTTTAATAAGGTATCTATATAAAAACCGGAATTAGTAATATAAGTTCCATACAGCCCAGCATTATAATCTTTAACTGTTCCAGAACCTGCCTTATAATCAGGATCACCCTTGGTATAACCAAGCATAGCTCCCGTATAAAAACGACCTGTAGCATTATCTACTAGTAATTTATCTGCCCCCATTTGCAGCCCATAATAGTTCATATTAAAACCTTCAACCCTTGAGCCACTGAAAGAGTTGAGTTTACCCCCAAAACTTCGCAACCAAAAATCGCCTTCATGCTCTGGAGTATTATGAATTTCTCCCATTCGCTGCATAAGGGTTTGGGTATCTACATAACTTAATAGATAAGTAGAATTTTGAAAGTTCATAGCAGCAGAAGCAGAGGATGTTAACCTATTAGTTCCGCGTAACTCCCATATATTGTTGTTTCTTTTGGTGATATTATAAATATACCCGCCCTGCTCGTTATATCTACCAGTAAAAGTTGAATGATCAGCTTGTTGAATTTCTACTAAATCTATCCGACCTAAACCGTTAGTAGATTGGCTAGCATTGTTAACAACTTCTACCTTATGATCTCCCGAAGCATTGCCTGTTACTAAGATTTTATCAGCCCTATTATTAACAAGATTAACCCTCATCTTGAATAGACCAGCACCTGTTAAATCTTTATCTATAGTTAATGTCACATAGTTATTTCGGCTATTTAGTTTACTGAAATCAACCGAGCTTTTATTAGACATATGTAGATTGGTTACTTGTGAATTACCTGCTATATTCCAAGTAGAATTATTCTGTAAATTCAAATTAAATGAACTATTACCTGCAACAATAGTTGTATAGCCATTTAATTTACTGTTATCAGCATTTAGCACAAATGTTGTGAGAGCATCGCTATCTATATTTAAAAGTTTATGGCTAGCTGAGGCTGAGATCCTGCTATTAGCTAGATCTAATTGACTTGTTACTGGTTGGTAACCATTACCCGTAACCACTATAGCCGCATTATTACCTGTAGAGTTAATAGTTGTATTATTGAATTTAGCAGATGCCCCTGTCGTATTGACTGAATAGAATTTTATAGCAGAATCAACCGTGTTAATTTTACCATCAGTAATTTGGCTACCATCAAATAAAGCATCATCTCCTTTTAAAGAGAGCCCATAACTTCTTTCATCTTGTGTGTTAATAGCTAGCTTCTCGCTTACCTTAACAGAGCTGTGATTTTTAATATCAATAGCATTTGCATAAGTACTGGTAGTAGTTAGCTTAGCGCCTTTTGTAAAGTTAATGTCAGCATAATTACTAGCTTGTACCGCATTCGAAGTATCCCCATTTGTTGTGGCAGTAACGAACCCTGTTGCCGTTATAGTCGAACGATAATTATTATCCATAAACTTGCTACTATCAGCAATTATTGCATGAGACTCTTGTTTACCACTAGTTGTAATAGTACCGCCTGCAAAAGTTATATTACTATGATTGCCCGATTGCATACCAAAAGAATATAGATCACCACTGGTGGTTATATCCACTTCACCTAATTTTACTACCGCATGGCCATTAGTTAACATCCCACCTGAATAATGACCAGCTATATGAATAGTCAATTTTTTTTCTGTATTCATTGTAAAATGGCTAGTAGGAGTGTTTCTATCTAGAATAGGCAAACTCCATATGTCACCTGACTCATCATTATTACCATAACCAACAAATAGCCCCGCTCCTCTTTCATTTCCATTATTAAGGCTTGTAATGTTAATATCATCTTTAGCATCAACATCCCCTCCATAATTAACATGTATGCCTGAGCGATAATGAATACCACCTATATTTTGTGCTGCATTATTTTTAATATTAATTTTTCCATTAAACTCGGCCTTACTCCCTTCACCTGAAACCACTATGCCATTTACTGATTGTACTCCCCTTGAGTCAGGCCCAATAGTGATATTAGTGTCACCATCAACACTAATGTTGCCACCTTGTCGAACAAAAATACCACTACTTAAAGCAGTATAAGGGGCATTGAGATCTACTTTAAGGCGACTATTAATAGTTAATTTGCTAGTTGCCCCTACTACATGGACTAACCCATTATTTGTTTTTGGACTTGAGTTAACAACATCCGTTTCATCTGATGTATTACCATTAATAGTCAATTTACCACCAGATACACTGATAGATTCATATTGACCAGCAGGGCTATTATTATCTGTTCCACTTGCTATATCAATGGTTTGTGCTCCATAACAGTAACAATCTGATAAGCTACTTATTATTGCTATAGATATCATCTTTTTATTACTTTTTATTATATTGCTCATAATTCAACACTTAAATCCTTAATTAATATTTGATCTTAGCTTTAACTTAAGATGGATCTACCTTTCATCCACCGCTACTTAAGTATTATTCTAGAAAATAAAAAGCAATTTGAAAATAACTTATATAGCCTTCTACGACTTAAGTATTAGGCTCTTGAGTCTTAGATTATTACCTAATTTCAGCTCATTAATTAGCACAAAGTCTATATAAATATCATTGCTAAAGTGCTAAGCTTTTCATTCTATTTGTATTAATGGGTTCGTTTACTTATTAAGCTCACTGCATAATAGTTGAATAGTTAGTATGTTTAAATTTTCATTAAAAAATCTTTACGATGACCAAGTAAATAGTTATCTCCTCGTTCTAGAGTTATTCAAATGGATCAGTATTATTATAACTTTACTAGGTTTGTGGTTGGCTAGTTGGTTTCATTCTTATTGGCTAGCTATTATAGGCGGAGGGCTACTAATTATAATAGGCTCTATTTCTACGCTAATAATTTATTTTATCAACAAAAAACTTGCTATCATTGTTGTTAAAGGGGGTAAATTTATAACAACCACGGAAAAATATTTAACTGATAGGACCAAACAAAAATTTCAAAATGTTATGAATAAACAATCTGATGAAAAAGAGTAAATCGGAGCAATTTTGTCTGTCAATTGATAAAATTAAATGTATGCTATTCAGATAAAGTGCTATGATTCAATAAGAAGCTTAAAATTAAATTTCAATATATGTCCAACTCTGTAAATAAAGACAGCTTAACTAAAACGCCTCTAAGCAAACTTATTGTTTGCTCAGAATGTGATTTATTAATGACTTCTACCCACTTAGCACAAGACCAACGTATTGATTGCTCTCGCTGTGGTGCTGAATTACAAGTGTATCGTTATAATATGATCCAGCGGGCATTGGCTCTTACTTTAACCGCATTAATTCTATTTATCCCTGCTAATTTTTTATCCATTTTATTTTTAAATCTGTTAGGTCAAAAAAGAGAAGCCTCTGTATGGGATAGCGTAAAGGGACTCTATGAATCAGGCATGCATGCTATATCTTTTATCGTATTACTCTGTGGCTTTGCTATTCCTCTGTGCAAACTTTTTTGTCAGCTTTATGTGTTATTAGCTTTATATTTCAATAAAGGGCGGCCAGTAGCTATTGTTTTTTTTAAGGCTTACCAACAGATGAAAGAATGGGGCATGTTAGAAATTTATTTATTTGGCATCCTTGTTTCTATTGTAAAGCTCCACGGTATGGCAGAATTGCACTTAGGTATGGGGTTGGCCTGCTTTATGATGTTAATTTTCGTACAAGTTTGGTTAGAGCTTGTTATGAATCCTTCACAAATTTGGTTCTTATTAGGTAACAAGTCTCATGGCAATTAGAGCAATAGAACATCATATTATTCTCTGTAAAAGCTGCCATAAACCAGCCTATACAGCGGATGAAGGGTGCCCTTGTCGACGCTGTGGCACTACTCTTTCAGCAAGATACCCTCAATCCATAACCAAAACATGGCTATTATTAATAACAGCAGCTATCTTATATATACCTGCTAATTTATTGCCTATTATGACTGTCAATTATTTAGGGGTAGCCATGCCTTCCACTATAATGTCTGGAGTGCTAAGTTTTATTAATATGGGAGATTGGTTAGTAGGTGGAGTGGTATTTACCGCAAGTATTTTAGTTCCTACCCTAAAACTATTGGGGCTCATGATATTATTATATTATGTTCAGAAAGGCAAACACTTCCCTCCTAAAGTCTGCACTATTATGTTCCGATTTATTGAATGGATTGG
>CALYQH010000179.1 GCA_945283395.1 uncultured Ventosimonas sp.
CTCAACCTTATCCTATTATTGAGTTACGTTTTACTAACTTAAACGGTCAATTGGTAGCTAGTCGGCGTTTTTTACCAGAGCAGTATCTTAATAATGAAATATTAGGTAAGAATCAAATGCCTAGTAGTATGCCTGTTTATATCTCATTTCAAATTGTTGACCCAGGTGAAGAAGCAACAGGTTATTCATTGCGCTATTTCCCTGCCGCAATGGCAGCTAATTAGTTTAGCATATTAAGTTAAGTGGAATATTGTTACTAACACATAAATGGATTTCCTATTTTTAAATAGTAATAGAAAATTCAATAAGTTATAAGTTAGCAAGATTTTTTGTTTATGATTCCATCTGATCATTAACTGTTATACTAAGCAATAAGAAATAAAAACATCATGTAATTATGAAATTGAGAGTAAAATAGTAGTTTTTATTTCCCTATTAAAGGTAAAGTTATTTTATAATAGGTAGATTTAGAGTTATTCATGGTCAGTTAGCAATTGTTGATAACTGCTCAGAACGAGATTTGTTCTGTATTATATTTGAGGAAGATTCTGTTTATATGCTTGGTCCTTTACTAAATAAGCTTTTTGGAAGCAAAAACGATCGTGAAGTCAAACGCATGACCAAACTAGTGAAAACTATTAATGCCCTTGAAGATAGTATAGTTGCGTTAAGTGATGATCAATTACGTGCTAAAACGACAGAGTTTAAAGAACGTATAGCAAAGGGCGAAAGTTTAAATAAATTATTGCCAGAGGCTTTTGCTGTAGCTAGGGAGGCAAGTAAGCGCGTGATGGGCATGCGTCACTTTGATGTGCAGCTAATAGGTAGTATCACCTTACATGAAGGTAAAATTGCAGAAATGCGTACAGGTGAGGGTAAAACCCTTATGTGTACCTTAGCAGTTTACTTGAATGCACTATCTGGTAAAGGTGTACATGTAGTCACAGTAAATGATTATTTGGCGAAGCGGGATGCTAATTGGATGCGTCCTCTCTATGAATTCTTAGGATTAACTGTAGGGGTGATTGTTCCTTTCCAAGATCCAGAGGAAAAAAGAGCAGCCTATAATTCAGATATAACTTACGGTACTAATAACGAGTTTGGTTTTGACTATCTAAGGGATAATATGGCCTTTAGATTGGAAGATAAATTCCAGAGAGAACTAAACTTTGCGGTGGTGGATGAGGTAGACTCGATACTTATTGATGAAGCTAGAACGCCTCTTATTATTTCTGGACAAGCAGAAGATAGTTCAGAGCTTTATATTAAACTAGATAAGCTAATCCCTAATCTTAAAAAACAAGAAGAAGAGGGTGAAGGCAATGATAAAAAGATAATTAAAGAAGGTCATTTTACTATAGATGAAAAGTCGCGCACGGTAGAATTAACTGAGACTGGTCATCAGTATGTTGAAGAGCTATTAGTAAAGAATGAATTATTAGCGGAAGGTGATAGTCTTTACTCTACTGCTAACGCCACTTTATTTAGTCATGTTTATTCAGCTTTACGTGCTCATACTCTTTATCATCGTAATATTGAGTACATTATTCAAGATAACGAAGTATTATTAATTGATGAGCAAACAGGTCGTCCTATGAAAGGCCGCCGTTTGTCTGAAGGGTTACATCAAGCTATTGAGGCCAAAGAACATGTGCCAATTCAACCTGAGAGCCAAACCTTAGCTTCCATTACCTTCCAAAATTTCTTCCGTCTTTATGAAAAGTTAGCGGGTATGACAGGTACAGCTGATACTGAAGCCTTTGAATTTAGACAAATTTATAATTTGGACGTAGTAGTTATTCCTACAAATAGACCTTTGGTGCGTAAAGATGCTAACGATTTAGTTTATATGACTCATAAAGAGAAGTATGATGCTATTATCAAAGAAATTAAGGCCGCGCGTGACCGCAAACAACCTGTATTAATAGGAACTGCTTCAATTGAAACTTCTGAATATTTATCTGGCTTACTAGATAAGGCTGGCCTTAGTCATAGTGTATTGAATGCTAAACACCATGATAAAGAAGCGGATATAGTAGCACAAGCAGGTCGTCCAGGTGTTATAACCGTAGCTACTAATATGGCAGGTCGTGGTACTGATATTTTATTAGGTGGTAATTGGGAAGCAGAAGCAGCAAAATTAGAAGATCCTACTCCAGAACAAATACAAACTTTACAGGAAGAATGGCGTAAAGATCATCAAACTGTCTTGGACGCTGGTGGGTTATTGGTCATAGGTACCGAGCGCCATGAATCTAGACGTATTGATAATCAATTACGTGGGCGTTCTGGTCGACAAGGTGATCCTGGCGCTAGCCGCTTCTTTTTATCATTAGAAGACAATTTAATGCGTATTTTTGCTTCAGATCGTATCAAAGGTATTATGCAAATGCTTGGTATGAAAGAAGGGGAAGCGATAGAGCATCGCATGGTAACCAATGCTATTGAAAAAGCCCAACGTAAAGTGGAAGGTCGTAACTTTGATATTCGTAAGCAATTGCTAGAATATGATGATGTGGCTAACGAACAACGTAAAGTAATTTATCATATGCGCAATACCTTATTGGAAACTAATGATATTAGCCATATCATTAAAGAATTCCGCAAAGAGGTATTAACTTCCGTTATTAATGACTATATTCCTCCTATGTCATTGCCTGAACAATGGGATATTGCAGGACTAGAAAAAGTATTAGCTGCTGATTTTGGGCAAGATTTACCTATTCAACAATGGTTAGATGATGACGATAAACTCTATGAAGAAACTTTAAGAGAGCGGATTGAACAAATCATTGCTAATAGATATGAGCAAGTTCAGGCGCAAGCAGGTGAAGAAAATATTCGTGGTTTTGAAAAATATGTGCTATTAAGAGAGATAGATGAGCTATGGAAAGAACACCTAACACGTATGGATAATTTACGGCAAGGTATTCATTTGCGAGGCTATGCACAGAAAAATCCAAAACAAGAATATAAGCGTGAATCTTTTGAGATGTTTGAACGCTTGCTGCAAAATATTAAATACAATACCATTAGTTTACTTTGTAATGCGCAAGTAAATCATCAGTCACCTGAAGAAGAAGAAGCAAGATTACATGATGAAGCGCAAAGATTGGCACAAAGTATGATTTTTCAACATGACGAGGCAGTATCTTCGTTAACTGATGAACCTCAGCAATCAGCAGTGGAGGAAATAACACCCACTGTGCCTCAACAGCCTATCCGGCGTGAAGGTGCGAAAATAGGTCGTAATGATCCTTGTCCTTGTGGTTCTGGCAAAAAGTATAAACATTGCTGTGGTCGTATTGAATAAGAATTAACGTATTAACAGTAAAAAGATTTGACACACCACTTTTGTGGTGTGTTTGTTTTTGGTTTAAAGGAGTTTAAAAAATGGCTGTAGGACTTGAGATTCCAACAATGTTATTTCCTGTTAAAGGATTTGAGTTAGGGGTAGCTTCAGCAGGTATTAAAACGATAGGACGCAAAGATGTGATGGTTATGCGTTGCTGCGAAGGAGCGCAGGTAGCAGGAGTGTTTACTCGTAATGCTTTCTGTGCAGCGCCTGTTATTGTATCTAAAAGACATCTAGCTACCGCTAATGCTATTCGCTATTTTGTTACTAATACCGGTAATGCTAATGCTGGGACTGGGGCACAAGGAATTATGGCAGCCAATGCGGTATGTGAAGCGTTAGCAGCTATTACAGGGGGGCCAGTGGAAAGTATTTTACCTTTTTCTACTGGGGTGATTGGCGAACCTTTACCAGTAGCGAAGATTACAGCAGTATTAAATCAAGCTATCGCAGATTTAAAAGAAGATAATTGGTTAAATGCTGCAATTGCTATAATGACTACAGATACTACCCCTAAAGGATCCAGTATCCGCTTTGAACATCTAGGTAAAACTATTACGGTTACAGGTATTAGTAAAGGTGCTGGGATGATTTGTCCTAATATGGGCACTATGTTAGGTTATATTGCAACTGATGCTAAAGTGGCTAAACCTGTATTACAAGCGCTTTTAACAGATGCCGCTAATAAATCCTTTAACCGTATTACCATTGATGGCGATACCTCTACTAATGATAGTTGCCTATTGATAGCTACTGGGAACACAGAACTAACTGAAATTACTGAGACAAAAGGCGATTACTTTGATAAATTAAAGGTAGCAGTATTTACCGTGGCTATGGAATTAG
>CALYQH010000180.1 GCA_945283395.1 uncultured Ventosimonas sp.
TACAGTTGCCCCCAATAAAATCTTTTTTACCTGACTCTAAAGCCTGCTCTATGACTTTACGATTAACTGGATCAAGTACTATTACGGCATTATCTTCCATTCTCAAGGTTGAGGCTGCATCAATCCAATAGCCTTGCCAGCCTGCTCCACGTAATTTAGGAAATATCTCTGTCGTATAGTCACCACCTTGGCAAGTGATGATGGCATCTAACGATTTAAGCTCATCTATATTATGAGCATCTCTTAAAGCTTCCGTTGCTTTACCGACACTAGGTCCAGCACCCCCTACGTTAGAAGTAGTAAAAAAAATAGGGTCAATTAGTTCAAAATCTTTTTCCTGTAACATACGTTGCATTAAGACTGAGCCTACCATTCCACGCCAGCCAATTAAACCTACACGCATCATAATAATTTAACTTCCTCTACCTACTTAGCGCTGCGACGCTCCAATAAATCATTTACAGCTTCTTTAACTCAGCAACCACGGCATTACCCATTGCTGAAGTGGAAACCTTTTCACATCCCATAGACATGATATCAGCTGTCCTTAAACCTTTGTCTAAAGTCAGGCCAACTGCTTTCTCAATTAGATTAGCTGACTCAGGATGTTTGAAAGTATAGCGTAACATCATAGCAACAGAAAGAATAGTAGCGAGTGGATTAGCTATATTTTTTCCAGCAATATCAGGCGCAGAACCATGACTTGGTTCATACATACCTTTACCATTTTCATCCAATGAAGCTGACGGTAACATACCTATTGATCCCGTTAACATAGAGGCTTGGTCAGAAAGGATATCGCCAAACATATTGTCAGTCACAATAACATCAAACTGCTTAGGCAAGCGGACTAGTTGCATAGCAGCATTATCTACATACATGTGGGAAAGTTCTACAGATGGATACTCTCTTGCAACTTCATTGACTATTTCACGCCATAACTGACTCGACTCCATAACATTAGCTTTATCTACAGAGCAAAGTTTCTTGTTACGTAACAATGCCATTTCAAAACCAACTTGTGCAATACGCCTGATTTCACTCTCACTATAAGGCAAAGTATTATAACCTTGTCGCTGACCATTTTCTAAAGTACGAATACCTCGCGGCTCACCAAAATAAATTCCCCCTGTTAACTCGCGTACTATTAAAATATCTAAGCCTGCCACAAATTCAGCCTTTAAACTAGAGGCACTAGCCAACTGAGGATAGAGAATAGCAGGACGTAAATTCGCAAATAAACCTAAAGCAGAACGTATTTTTAATAAACCTCTTTCTGGACGAATGTTACGTTCTATCGTATCCCATTTAGGCCCTCCTACAGCTCCTAGCAATACGGCATCCACTTCTTTGGCCTTCGCTAAAGTAGAATCTGCTAGTGGCTCACCATATCTGTCGACAGCAGCACCACCGATAGCATCTTCTATTAATTCAAAATTAAGCGTGTATTTATCATTTATTACTTGCAAAACTTTAATAGCTTCTGCAACAATTTCAGGACCTATACCATCGCCAGGTAAAACTAAAATTTTCTTACTCATAATGTTCTCAACCTTGTAATTAAATATTTATCTCTTATTTATTAGTAAATATTATATTGTCATAGCCCATATTACTAAGACATCAGTCGTAAATGAACCTTGTTGATCTATCTCAAAATAATCTCTTACCTCTTGTCCTAGAGCCTGCTGTAAAGCAAGAATAGCATCTCTAAACACTAGTGGGGTACGCATTCTTTCTATCCAAGAACTAAATTCTAAACGCAATTTCTGTTTATGATATTTTGTAACTATTAGACCCGACTCCCCTAACTGCTTGGTCCATTCAGCCACCGAATAATCTCTTACATGACTAGCATCCCTTAATACTTCGACACTCTGTAAATAGGTATCTAATAAAGGTAACTCTGGTGTTACAACATCGATAAATGCTGCCAAACCATTAGGTTTTAATACCCTTTTTACTGATCTTAATACTCCCCCTAAATCTGTCCAATGATGAGCGGAATAACGACTAAAAACAAAATCAAAACTGTTCTCATTAAAAGGTAACAACTCTGCCATACCTTCTACAATCGCTACATTAGTTAAACCTTTCGACTTCGCTGCTTGACTTACTACATCTAACATGGCCAATGAAAGATCATAAGCTATAACTTTTTTTACTAACGGCGCTATATTAAAACTAACATGCCCAGCCCCGCAGCCTAAATCTAAAACACTAGCCTGAGGATTTTGTTTTACAGCTTGT
This sequence comes from uncultured Ventosimonas sp., assembly GCA_945283395.1. Classification (GTDB taxonomy): domain Bacteria; phylum Pseudomonadota; class Gammaproteobacteria; order Pseudomonadales; family Pseudomonadaceae; genus Entomomonas. The sequence goes on from CALYQH010000180.1 coordinate 2,251, forward strand.
TTTAATAATTCAAACTCAGCTCCTTGAGCATGTACTGTACTGTTTAAATAAGCATCAGCTTGTTCACTAAATTGTGTCTTTACTAGCTGCTTATGATCTCTCATCATCTTACCTAATTATTTAGTAAATAACCAAGGATTCATAGCTTTATGCTTAGCTTCATAGATTTTAATAGCCTCTGCATCTTGCAAGGTCAAACCAATATCATCTAATCCATTTAACAAACAATGTTTACGAAAAGCATCTACCTCAAAATAATACTGCTTTCCTTCTGGCGTGCTGATGGTTTGTGTTGCTAAATCTACTGTAAGCTGATAACGCTCTATAACAGTTACGGCCTTAAATAATTCATCTACCTCTGCTTCTGTCAAGATGATAGGTAACAAACCATTTTTAAAACTATTATTAAAGAAAATATCTGCATAACTAGGTGCAATCACCGTACGAAAGCCATATTCTTCTAAAGCCCAAGGAGCATGTTCGCGAGAAGAACCACAACCAAAGTTTTTTCGCGCTAATAAAATAGTTACCCCCTGATATTGCGGTTGATTCAATACAAATTCAGTGTTAATAGGCCTTTTAGAACAATCTTGGCCTGGATAACCTTCATCTAAGTAACGCCATTCATCAAATAAATTGACACCAAATCCCGTACGTTTAATAGATTTCAAAAATTGTTTAGGTATAATTTGATCAGTATCCACATTAGCTCTATCTAAAGGAGCCACTAAACCTATTACTTTAGTGTAGGGTTTCATTACTTAACTCCTTAATTAATCAATTCTCGGACATCAACAAAATGACCAGTTACTGCCGCCGCCGCTGCCATAGCAGGACTAACTAAATGTGTGCGGCCTCCTGCTCCCTGACGCCCTTCAAAATTACGATTAGAAGTAGAAGCACAATGCTCGCCGCTTTCTAAACGATCTGGATTCATTGCCAAACACATGGAACAACCAGCTTCACGCCACTCAAAACCTGCATCAATAAAGATTTTATCTAACCCTTCTTGTTCAGCTTGCTTTTTAATCAAACCAGAACCAGGGACAACCATCGCTAACTTAACGTTAGCTGAAACCTTACGCCCCTTCGCAACTTTAGCCGCTTCACGTATATCTTCAATCCGTGAATTAGTACAAGAGCCAATAAATACCTTATCTACTGTGATATCAGTAATGGCCTGATTTGCTTTTAACCCCATATATTTTATCGCCCGCTCTATGGAGTTACGCTTAATAGGATCAATCTCTCGGGTAGGATCGGGCACATTACCATCTATAGGCAATACCATTTCAGGCGAAGTTCCCCAACTAACTTGAGGTTTAAGCATAGTAGCATCTAATTCAACTATAGTATCAAATTCAGCATCTTCATCAGATACTAAATCTTGCCATACGTTAATGGCTTTTTCCCAATTTTCACCTTTTGGAGAAAAAGGACGCCCCCTTACATATTCAATAGTTTTTTCATCCACAGCAACTAACCCTACCCTAGCGCCAGCTTCGATAGACATATTGCAAATTGTCATGCGACCTTCTATAGATAAATTTCTAATAGTACTTCCAGCAAATTCCATAGCATAGCCAGTACCACCTGCAGTACCAATTTTTGCTATGATAGCTAAAATAATATCTTTAGCTGCTACGCCTGTAGGCAAAGTACCTTCTACCTTGACTAGCATATTCTTCATTTTTTTTGCCACTAAACATTGGGTAGCTAGCACATGCTCAACTTCTGAAGTACCTATCCCATGAGCTAGTGCCCCTAGCGCACCATGTGTAGATGTATGAGAATCACCACATACTATTGTCATCCCTGGTAAAGTCGTACCCTGTTCTGGGCTAATAACATGCACTATTCCTTGTCTTGGGTCATTCATTTTTAACTCTAAAATACCAAAGTCCTTACAATTACTATCTAGTGTTTCTACCTGTAAT
>CALYQH010000181.1 GCA_945283395.1 uncultured Ventosimonas sp.
GTGAAAATCCCCTATTTACTTCCGATGAAGAGCGTAGAGAAGTAGAAAAAGCCTTAATAGGCTTAAAAATGCAGATTCTACGAGCTCTTTTTTCTGAAGAAGATTTTACGCTACCTTGCGATCTTGACCCTGGTGAAGATTTAGAAGAATCCCAAATACATGAATGGTGTATTGGCTTTATGGAAGGGGTATTTTTAAGAGAAGATGCGTGGTTCGCTAATAAAGAAGAAGAAGTTAGCGAATTGTTACTACCCATCATGGTAGGGTCTAAACTGTTTGAAGAAGAAACCGAGTTTGCTGATGTAATGCAAGATAATGACTTAGTGGCCGACATGTTGGAGCGAATCCCGGAATTACTCACAAGCCTCTATTTACTTTGCCATGCTCCGGATGAAAAACCTGCATTACTAAAAAATAACAAGTAACTTATGCTTTAAATTGCCATATTTTGTTGCAATCTTCATAATGTTCTTGCTAATTAATAGGGGATATTATTGTCATTTAAAATACTATTTATTATTTCATATTTTTAATGGCCTTAACTTAAAAGGAAATTATCCATGCAATACCGTGCTGAATTACTTGGACTTCGCCAATTTTTAGCAAGTCAAATCTTAGGTCAAGATAAGCTTATAGAGCGATTACTCATTGCTTTATTAGCCGATGGCCATATTTTGGTAGAAGGGGCTCCCGGTTTAGCCAAAACCAAAGCCATTAAAGAACTTTCAGAAGGAATGGAAGCGAGTTTTCAGCGTATTCAATTTACTCCTGATCTATTACCAGCCGATATTACTGGAAGTGATATTTACCGAGCTGAAACGGCTACCTTTTCTTTTCAAGAAGGCCCTATCTTTCATAATCTTATTCTCGCTGATGAAATAAATCGTGCCCCTGCTAAAGTACAATCTGCCTTATTAGAAGCTATGGCCGAACGACAAGTTTCTGTTGGCAATACAACCTATTGTCTTCCTGCTTTATTCTTAGTAATGGCTACTCAAAACCCGATTGAACAGGAAGGGACTTATCCATTGCCTGAAGCTCAGTTAGATCGCTTTCTCATGCATGTAAAAATTGGCTATCCTGAATCCAATGTAGAGCGGCAAATTCTACAATTAAATAGAAATGAAGCATTACATGGAGAAACAAAGGCTCCCCAGAAAGTCAACCAACAAGCCATTTTTGAGGCTCGCAAAGACATAATGCAACTGTATATGGCAGATGCGGTAGAAGAATACCTTGTACAACTCATTATGGCTACTCGTACCCCTGAACGTTATGATGCACAATTGGCTGATTGGTTAAGTTATGGTGGTAGCCCGCGTGCCACTATTGCTTTAGATAAATGTGCGCGAGCCCATGCATGGCTTAAAGAAAGAGACTTTGTTAGCCCTGAAGATATCCAAGCAGTAATTTTCGACGTGCTAAGACATCGTTTAATTCTATCTTTTGAAGCTGAAGCACAGGGTATTACTCAAGATCAAGTGATACAACGTATTATAGATGATGTTCCCGTTGCTTAATCATGTCTAACTCAGCCTCCATGAATCCTATCACCAACGAAAAAGGGGTACACACTAGCCTTGAAGAGCTGCTAGAAATGCGTTATCTACTAAAAGGTCTAACTTTATTCAATGCTAATAATAGGCGTAGCCCACTAGTAGGTGCGCATCATTCAAAACTCAGAGGACGCGGTGTAGATTTTGATCAAGTGAGAGTTTATCTACCTGGTGATGATATCAGAAGTATTGATTGGCGTGTGACTGCCCGTAGCCAACAAGTTCATACAAAATTATTTCATGAAGAAAAAGAACGCCCAGTATTTTTATTAGTAGAACAAACTAAATCACTCTTCTTAGGCACTGGACAAAGTCTCAAATCAGTTGTTTGTACACGCTTAGCTAGCCTATTAGGTTGGGCAGCTTTAGATAATAACGATAGAATAGGAGGGCTTGTTTTTAATGAATTAGAGCAAAGAGTAGTACGCCCCCGCTTAACTAAAAGAAGCCTGCTACAATTTATTAATTACTTAAGTCAGATGAATTCACAGCTTATTAATGAACCATTAACTCCTGTGCTAACTAATAATTTACTGCTGGCATTTAAACAAGCTAAAGAAGTTTTACGACCTGGTAGTTTATTGTTTATCATCATAGATGAACGCTCGCTTGACTTTGCCAGCCAACAAATTTTACAACATTTAGCAATTCACATGGATATTGTTTTATTACCTGTCTATGATCCCATAGACCATGAGTTACCTCAAGCTGGCTATTTACGGTTTGCGCAAGGCGGGCAACAGCTTATGCTAGATACAAACAATCACAAAATAAGAGCAGCCTATACTCAGCAAGCTATACAGCGACAACAACAATGGCAGGAGTTAACAAAAAAAATAGCGGCTAAATTATTTCCCATTAATACTGAACAAGACTTAATAGAACAAATTAAACCACTAGTAGATAAACAACGTTAAGGTTATAAAAAGTTATGGATCCTCAACAACTGCCTTTAGAACCTTTAATAGCTCCCCCTCCAGTAGGTTGGTGGCCATTAGCTCCTATTTGGTGGATCTTAATAGCTGGTTTCGCTTTACTAATATTAGTTATTATAGTGAGGCGTGTTATTACTCAAAGAACTAACTCGCCCAAAACTGTTACTAGCCCTGTTACTACATCGGATTCAATGCGTCAAACTGCTCTAAAAGTATTAAACAACCTTCCGATACCTTATGATCAACCCGCTGGAGAATGGTTACAACACATTAATGATCTTCTTAAGAGAATTTGTAATAGTCAATATCCCACAGAAAACTCTAAGGTATTAATAGGACATGCTTGGCTTAATTTTTTAGATAGCAAATGCCCAACTGCTCATATTAATCAATTTACTATGTTAGTAGATGGCGAGTATCAAGCTAACTATTGCATAGATAAAACGACCCTAGAGTCTCTTTATTCAGCATTAGAACATTGGATTACCTATTATGTTTGACTTTGCTTGGCCTTGGCTATTCATTCTTTTACCTTTGCCTTGGTTGTTACGTTGGTTATTACCAGCTGCAAAACAAGATACCACAGCACTTAATGTTACTTTTTTGGAAGAACTAGCAGCTATATCAGGACAAACAACTTATGCAAGCCGTACTTCATGGCCAACTCTATTCCCATGGATATTTATTTGGCTCTCATTAGTTATAGCGGCTGCCCGTCCACAGTGGGTAGGAGACACTTTGCCCTCTCAACCTACCGGACGTGATCTACTAATGGCAGTAGATACTTCTGGCTCTATGCAAGAAAGTGATATGACATGGCAAGGGAGACTTGTTGACAGACTTAGCTTAATCAAAAAACTATTTGGGCCTTTTATAGAAAGTAGGCATGGCGACCGAGTAGGACTTATTCTCTTTGGCAGTAATGCCTATTTACAATCTCCTCTCACCTTCGATCGTAAAACAGTCAAAACTTGGTTAGATGAAGCTATGATAGGTATTGCTGGGACTCAAACCGCTATAGGGGACGCTATTGCCCTTGGCACTAAAAGACTTTATGGACAAGCAGAAAACTCCCGAGTCTTGATTATTATAACTGATGGTTCAAATAATGCAGGCAATATCCAGCCCTCAGCCGCTACTAAGTTAGCGGTTCAGGCTAAAGTAAAAATTTATACCATAGGCATAGGCTCAGATAAAATGATTAGGTATGGTTTTACTAATTATTCTGCATCCGCTGATTTAGATGAAGACAGTCTCAGACAAATAGCTAAAGAAACTGGTGGACAATATTTCCGTGCCAGATCTGAAGCTGATCTTGCCAAAATTTCAGCAATCCTTAATAAATTAGAACCTGTAAAGCAACCTTTAGAACAAACTCGCTATATTCAAGAATATTATAGTTATCCCTTAGCAGTTGCTTTATTGCTAACTATGTTTCTTATTATTTTTAAACTTTATCCTCCATTAAGAAACTGGAGGCCATTATGAGCTTTTTTTGGCCACATTGGCAACGGCCGCTTTTCTTAGTCATTTTACCGGCGATCATCTGGTTAATGTGGAAACTATGGCGTACTCATCAAATAAATGGTGTTTGGCAAAAAATAATTCCAATTAACTTCCAGCCATGGCTTCTGAGTGGCACCTCGGCTCAAGAGTCTGCATTACCTAAAATTATTCTCACCATGGCTGTTCT
>CALYQH010000182.1 GCA_945283395.1 uncultured Ventosimonas sp.
AATCGATATACAGGCAGTGCTTTATGCTTGTGAGCACTCAGTAAAAGACCAGTATGGAGAGATGATCTATGCTATTGAAAGAGTTATCCCTTATAACCTTCTCGCATGGGGTAGACAGCCAAATTTAATCCAATTAGAGGCCTACATAAGAAGATCCATTTTGGCAGTCCCCGATGTGGTAAGTATTATAGATTTTGACATAGCTAACTCGAATCATTTGATTAGATACAGCGTAACCATAAACACAGCCTACGGCATAGGAACATTAGACGATGTACGAATATCTAACTGAGTCAGGCGTTATAGTTCCTGATACAGCGGACACCAGAAATGAAGTAGTGAGCGAATGGCGTAACGCTTTAGGGCAAGATCTTATTACGGATGATGAAACACCTCAAGGATTATTGATTAATGCAGAAACTATAGCCAGGCAAGAAGTAGCGCGAAATAACGCCAATATAGCCAATCAAATTAATCCTGATTTAGCAGAAGGAGTATTCTTAGATGCTATATGGGCATTAACAGGAGGGGGGCGCTATAAAGCTACTCATACAATAGTGAAAAATGTTGAGTTAAGAGGTGTTCCTACTACCAGCGTGCCAGAGGGTACCATACTTCAGTCAGGCAGTAATCAGTTTGAAAGTATTTCGCAAACTACACTAAACGCATCAGGCAAAGCTGTTGTAAACTTTCAATCTTTAGCTTTGGGAGCTATACCTTGTCCCGTGAATACACTGACTCAAATAATAACTCCTGTATTAGGGTTGGAAACTACTAACAATCCATTAAGCGGAGTTTTAGGTAAGGAAGAAGAAACCGATCAAGCGGCACGACTCAGAAGAAGAAATACTTTAGCATTACAAGGCAGGGCATTGCCAGAGGCAATTATTTCTGATCTTTATAGTTTAGATGGAGTTAGAAGTTTGGCATTTCGTGAAAATGTATCAAATGAGACAGCCATTATAGATGGAATAGAAATGAAACCTCACTCCATATGGGTTTGTGTTGATGGTGGTAGTGATTCTGATATAGCTAAGAGTTTACTTAACACTAAGAGCCTAGGTGCTGGATATAACGGCGATGTAAATATATCAGTAGTTGAGACTGTTAGCGGGCAGACTTATGAAGTATTGTTTGATAGGCCTGAACCAGTTTTAATCTATATTAGAGTGATCATTAAAAAGAACAATACTGCTATTGACGCGAATCTGGCAATTCGAAGTTCAATTATACGCTATGTTAGCGGAGAGCAAGAGGGTGAGCAGGGCTTTGTTGTGGGAAACTCAGTTTCTCCATTTGAGCTGGCATCAGCTGTAAATAGAGAGTACCCAACCCTGTATGTTAAAAAAGTAGAGGTATCGACAGATAATGTCGTTTATTCGTCTGATACTCTTCCGATAGCTTTAGATGAGATAGCCATTACCACTGAAGGGTTGATTCTAGTGGTGACAGAATGATAAAAGAATTTGATTTTTCAGTAGATTTGCTCAAGGTCATTCTGTGGCAATATAATGATGCAGAAAAACTTCAAAAGCTACTCGAACAAAAGCAGCAATGGTTTAATGTCAATCAAACATCGTATTGGAATAATTGGGTAAGAGATGTATTTGATTTAAGAACAGCTAATGATTTTGGACTGTCGGTTTGGTCGATCATCTTAAATATGCCTATCATTGCAGAAGCAGGTAAAAGTGATAGCGATGCACCTGCTTTTGGTTTTGAAGATAACTACCAAAACTTTGAAAATGGCAACTTCTTCTCTCTAATTTCTACGCAAATTAAACTAACTACCAAGCAAAAACGCTTAATATTACAGTTAAGATATTTCCAGTTGGTATCTAATGGCACTATCCCTGAAATTAATCAATTTCTTAAGAGTTTATTTGGTGAAGCGTATGTTTTTGATTCTTACGATATGAATTATGCCGTTTATGTTTTTACTGACGAGGTTGATTCAGATATTCAGTTCATAATAGATCAATTTGACTTATTGCCTCGCCCTGCTGGAGTAGGGACTGCAATAATTTATCGAAGAGACGATCTGTTTGGCTTTGAAGACAACTACCAAAACTTTGAAAATGGCGTTCTAGCTGATTTCAATTCATTTAAACCTATTTAATTTTAAACTTTGCAGGCTGGGTTGTTTTCCAAAAGAGCATTTGCTATTTCTCCTAGCTCTCAGATGCTCGTGCCTGCTTTTATATTATGGAGCTAGACAGGAGATATTATGACTAAATATTTTAAGTATCCTTTTGCTTATCAGGGCGATAATATAAACATACCTGATGATTTGCAACCTAACGGATCGGTAAGTTATCAGCAAGGCTGGGGGTATGATTACCAACGTAGGTTAGGCAATGATCCGCTCGCCAAACCTGTGCCTCGTCAACAGACTAACCAGTTATATAATGATATAACTAGCTCGATTAAACAGTATCAAGAAAACGGTTTTTTTGATTTTATTACTCCAGAGACGAACGGAGGGGAGCCTTTTCCATATAGCATGGGAGCGTGTGTTCGTTATGATATGTCGGATATGCAAGATGGAAGCGATGTTAGAAACTATTCTTCTAAAGTGCGCAATAATACGAGCAATCCAAAAGATAATCCTGAAAACTGGTCAGATTTAGCTGATATCGACATTGATTTTGCGACCAATGAAGAAGCGCAAGCGGGAACGGTAACTGACAAAGTTATTAGCCCTGTCAGTTTGGCTTCAGTTACTGCGACAACAGCTAGACGTGGACTAGTTCAGCTAGCTGACAATGCAGAAGCAGAGAATGGAACAAACACCACAAAAGCTATTACTCCATTTGGATTAAAGAGCGCTTTTTCAAATAATGATTTATCTGGAAATGGATATCAAATTTTACCTGGTGGATTAATATTACAATGGGGGACTGGAGTGGGCGGTTCGGGCTCAAACTTTACTTTCCCCCTTCAATTTCCGCAGGCCTTACTTTGTTTAACGGGCTCTGACTGTAAAGGTAGGAATGTTTTCGGCTCATCAACTGCTTCAACATCTGGATTTACATTGCAGACATCTCAAGCATCATTAGAATTTTATTATTTTGCTATAGGATATTAAACCTCGGCAATAAGCAATGTTTCTAAGAATAATGGATTTAAGAGTGGTGCATAAACTCTAAATTTATAACCCAAATCCCAGCTTTCTATGATTGGTTTTATATAAAAGAAATCATCGAAATTATGATAAATACTAATTATCAAAGCTGGTTTTTGGTTTTTAATTGTGTTTTTTGCGCCCTCAAGAAACTCTTGCTCAAAGCCCTCTATATCAACTTTAATTAATCCCACATCAATATTATTAGAATTTACAAAATCATCTAATGTTATTATCTCTATCTCTTCTGGAACTGTTCCAGATGCAGGTGCCCCAATATAACTTCCACAATCTCTGTAGTTTAATGAGATTTTTTCATTTTTACTACCTAGACCATTTTTAATTGGGAAAATATTATTACAACTATCATTTAAATTAATTGTCTCAAGCATAAGATCATAATTCTTTTTTGATGGCTCAAAAGAAAATACATTTTGAGTAGTATATTTTGAAAAAACGATAGCTGAGTCACCAATAAACCCACCAACATCAATAATATTCTTATTCATTATCTGATTAAGATTATTGAGCGTATCAATACCGTGTTTAAAATACAAAACGCTAGCCTCAAAATGTTTTTTTGGTAAAAAATAGTTCTTGTAAGCAAAACAATTTGGTAGCTCTAAAATATTCCCAAAAAAATCAAAGTTTACTTTATTAATTATCTCAATATCTTCATTATTTAGCGATAATGTTACCTGATTTTGTTTGACTTTTGCAGTCATTAGTTTGGCTAATAACTTATTAACAGTAAAAATGCTCTCATCATCCATACCTGCTATGAGATTTTTGTAATCATTATATAAATTATCTCTTTTCTTTAAATCGTTTGGATCAATTAACCATAAGCCAGCATCTACAAAGTTACTTTGTTCTTTTTTAACTAACTTAAGCAGCTCTTTTACTCTATATTTAGTTTTAAATATTTTTTTAAAAAACATGTACCCACCTTTTTTGTCCCGATGTTAGATTACATTAATATCAAATTAATATTTATTAGACTAAAGTGTAAAAAACCCAAATTAAAGGGGCTTATGAAATTCAATTTC
>CALYQH010000183.1 GCA_945283395.1 uncultured Ventosimonas sp.
ACTACGTTAGCGAAACATACCTTGATTATGGCGCGTCGTTTTAGCAAAATCAACCTTTATTTTGGCTTCGCAAGCCTGTTTGCAATGGATTAGAATACTTCTATACACGTCAGTGGATAGCTATACACTTTAATGGAATTGCTTAATTTTTTTGTTTATATCAGTAAATAGTTTAATGATATAGCATCATACATAGTATAACTAATAAAACAGTTTCATAAATTCAGTAAAAATATTAGCTATCCAATAAAATAATAGTTGCCTTTTATTTCTACACTACAAATTATCACTCACAATCCGTTCATAATACTATCGACAATGGCTTTTAGTATATTAGAAAATTTTTTTAGAAATTATTTACAGTTAAATTTGTAAAATAATAAGTAAATTGTCTATTATATGAATAAAATTGCTCAAATACTTATTAGTGGGTATTGTTCATATTGGAAGTATTTTGTTGGTCAATAAACTACTAAAAACCAGATGATAATAGGGATGATTTATGGACAGAAATGCTCAATGTTTTGCTGGTTATTGGCGCAATTCTTTAGCGGATGCTATTTTTGCAAAAGGTGGTTTGGATAGAAGAGATATTGAGCAGTTTATACAATGTGATTCACTCGTATGGGAAAAAGGTCAAATTAGTGATGAATTGACTAAACAACTCTTTCAAAATGAATCTAATGACTGTAAAACAGTTGAGGTGGTCTTAAGACCTAACGTTTACCACAATAGAGTTGAGCATACTTTTGCTAAACCCAAAGATATGCCAGAATTTGTTGTTCCAGTCGCAACCAGTGCTTTATTAGCAAGAAATGGCAAGCTTTATCCATTACAAAATGAAACCATCATATCCCGTGATATTTTAGAGCCACTGGTACAAGGTTCCTTCTCTATAGGTTCAGTTGATAGCCTTGATTGCTACTTAACAACAAATACCCTATCAGGCGTTAAGTACCGAGAAGACGAAAAAGGTAACTGTGAATTAACTGAAGAAGAATATATCAGCGATTGGAAAGCCTACTTAAACAATTGCGATTTATTGCTAAACGCTGTTGCTAAAGATTGGCTAGAAAGTGGTAATACCTTTGAGCCATTGGATTATGGTTATATCATCAAAAAAGATATTATCAAAAGTGCAGCTATGCACATACTGCCTTTATATGACAAGCTCCGCGAATCATCAGATACTATTCCACTTTTTAATAATTTTGCTTCTAAACAGCCCATACCGAAGCAGCCTTGTTTAGCTAGTAATAGTCTTTTTGCAAAACGACTGGCTCATTCTGGGGATGAATTCCCGTTAGCAGATGCGCAACGGGATGCACTGAATCATCTATTAAATGCAGAAAATGGTGAAATTCTAGCTGTGAATGGCCCACCAGGAACAGGAAAAACAACCATGTTGCTTTCTGTAGTAGCATCACTCTGGGCAAAACACGCATTGGATGAAAGTGAGCCTCCCGTCATTGTAGCGGCTTCCACAAATAATCAGGCAGTCACCAACATTATTGATGCCTTTGGAAAAGATTTTTCTACAGGTGAAGGTGTTTTTGCAGGTAGATGGTTGCCTGATATTGCCAGTTTTGGTGCCTATTATCCTTCTCAAGGTAAAGCTGAAAAAGCTGAAAAAACATATCAGACCGAAACTTTCTTCACTCAAGTTGAAACTCAAGAATACTATGAAGAGGCTGAACAGCATTATATAGATTGCGCTCTAAAAGCCTTTCCTGAGTTAGATTTAAAGTATTGCACTGTTAAAGATATCGTTACTAAGCTCCACCAAACATTAAAAAAAGAAGTCTCCAAATTAGAACAGATTGAAATATCATGGCAAAACTTATCAAATATACGGCAAAAAATAAAAGAACTTCTTGGCGAGTCTCCAACCCAAACAAAAGCTAAATATGAGCAACAGTTAAAAGCTGAACTGGCAACAAAAAGTATCTGGCAAAATGTAAAAACATCGTGGCAGCAATATATTGCCGATGAAAGTATATGGTATGCACTATTTTCATGGATACCACCGGTAGCTCAAAAACGTTTATTAAAAGCTAACCTATATCTTAAAAAGATATGGCCTGCCGATCAAGCACAGCAGAAATGGCAAACAATAGACACTATTTCCCAGTTTGTTGATAATAACCTTGACACACTTGAACGATCCATACAAAAAACGAAAAAGGCAATACAAGATATAGAGCATCTTTTTTTAAAATTAAAAAAATGCCTTAACGATTGGCATGTTGCGTTACAAGCTTTGGGCATAACTGATAAAACCCAAGCAATGACGTTAGCCCAAGTTGATCGTATTGCGGATACCCAAATTCGCTTTAAAGTCTTTTTACTGACCACCCATTATTGGGAAGGACGTTGGTTAATGGACATGGAAGATCTGCTTCCAAACCTAGAAGAGTGGAAAAGAAAAAATGGCCGTGCTCCTACTGAAAAGCGTTGGCATTTGCGGATGAAGCTAACACCTTGTATTGTCTCTACTTTTTTTATTTTGCCTTCTAAATTTATATATACAGGGGCAGGATATGTAAAAAACTACTTAAATAACTTTGCCGACTTACTTATCGTGGATGAGGCTGGACAGGTTTTACCAGAGGTGGCAGGGGCCTCATTCTCTCTAAGCAAAAAAGCACTGGTCATAGGAGATACATTACAAATTGAGCCTATATGGTCAATTCCACCTAAAGTAGATATCGGTAATTTGCAGACGGCTAAAGTTATTTGTAGTGCAGATGTTGAAGAGGAATATGAGGTTCTTAAAGAGTTAGGGAAAACGGCAGCTTTTGGTAGTGTGATGAAAGTTGCTCAACAAGCTTCACGATACCACTATGATCCTGATATGGAACCAGGGATGTTCTTATATGAGCATCGCCGTTGCTATGACGAGATTATTGGCTTTTGTAATGAATTGGTCTATAAAGGCAAACTTAAACCAATGCGGGGCACATCACCTGAAAAGGCAATCTTTCCAGCATTAGGCTATCTACATATTGATGGCATTTGCCAACAAGTCAGTTCAGGTAGCCGACTCAACAAATTGGAGGCCAAAGTCATTGCAAAATGGCTTTTAGAGCACAAAGAAACATTAGAAAAAAAATACAAAGAGCCAATACACAAAATTATAGGTGTTGTTACCCCTTTTGGAGCTCAAGTTGCTGAAATAAAGAAAGCAATCAGAGAATCAGGAAGTAACATTAATGTAGACGGTGGAGAAGATTACTTAACTGTAGGTACAGTTCATTCCTTACAAGGGGCAGAAAGAAAAATCGTTATTTTTTCTACTGTTTACTCAAAACATGCTAATGGTAATTTTATTGATAACCAGCCTAGCATGTTGAATGTAGCGGTTTCACGAGCTCAGGATAATTTTTTAGTCTTTGGTGACATGGATATATTGAATCCCACTTCAAAAACACCGAGAGGGCTCTTAGCTAAATACCTGTTTGCCAAAGAAGCTAATGAACTGAGTTTTGAATACATTGAAAGAGAAGATTTAACCAAGTCAGGCAATATAGTATTTCAGCTTCTTAAAGATGCGCAGGCGCATGACGTATTTCTTCGGGAGGCTGTTAATAATACGCAAAAAGAAATGCTCATCGTCTCACCATGGGTCAAAATGACTGCTATAGAATACATTAACATATTACCCATTATGGAGATGGCAGTAAAAAAAGGGGTAAAGGTATCTGTTTACACAGACCTTGAACTCAATACATGGCACAGCAATAAAGAAAAACGAAAGGAACTGAATAGTGAGTTATTTAAAATCATGACACAGTTCAAAAAGAAAGGTATTGAAACTCAATTTGTTAACAAAGTGCATAGCAAATTAGTGATCAAAGATAATGATCTACTATGCGTAGGCTCTTTTAACTGGCTCAGTGCTCAAAGAGAAGGTGAATATACAAGACATGAAACATCTTTGACCTATGAAGGTAATAGTAATAACTTAGTTAATGAAATAAATCTGTTGAAAGATAGTTTTAAAGATAGGTTTTTAAACGATAACTAAGACGTTATTAAGTTTATACCTTTGGTGAAGGCAAAGTTGCGTAATATACTATGGATGCAAGCTGTCTAAATTCTAACACTCAACGCTTAGACAGCTTGCATCAATTATTAACAATAAAAAAACTGAAAGGAATATTCACAGTATTG
>CALYQH010000184.1 GCA_945283395.1 uncultured Ventosimonas sp.
ACAGCATCGCGAATATCTTTATCAGTAATCCCTTGGCATAGACAAACATACATGGTGACAAAAGCTCCAAAATTAATAAGTGTTGAAATACTAATGTAAATGATAATGATTGTCAATAATGATAAAAGAATTTAATTTAGCAAATGGTTAGAAAGCTAATCTACTGCATTAAGTGACCTGTGTAACATAGAGGTATTTGCTCCTTTAGCAACAAAACAAAGGAGCTTTTCGGCTAGCTGCTGTTGAGCTGTAAGGGCTTGTTGCTGCGAGTCAAAAGAGCTAAATAGGCAAGCACCAGTACCAGTTAATTTGCTAGGTACTAGTTGGTTCATCCATTGGAGTGCTTCTTTTACTAATGGGTAATGTTTAGTCACTATTGCTTGGCAATCATTATGGCCTTGTAAAGAGCTGGCTTGTTGGTAATCTATAGCGGGAGTATCCCTAGTAAGTTCTGGATCATTAAAAATACTGGCCGTGCTGATGGATACGGGGGGAGTTGCTACTAAAAACCAAGGTTCAGCTAATTTAATAGGCCTTAATTGTTCTCCAATGCCTTCGGCAAAGGCGGCTTTGCCAACGATAAACACGGGGATATCTGCCCCAAGGCAAATGCCTAATTGACTTAACTGGTTGATGCTCAAGCCAGTTTTCCATAATTGGTTAAGGGCTAAGAGGGTAGTAGCAGCATTGGAGCTTCCTCCTCCTAAGCCACCACCTACAGGCAATTTCTTATCTAGCCAAATATCTGCGCCCAAGTCACTATGCGTATAGCTTTGTAATAATTTAGCTGCTTTAACAATCAAATTATCGTTGTGTGCTACTCCTAATATAGGAGTATTTAATTGAATGACCCCATCGTTACGTGGTGAAAAAGCCAAATAATCGGCATAGTCTAGAAATTGAAATATAGTTTGTAAATTATGGTAACCATCAGCGCGTCTGCCGATAATATGTAAGAACAGATTAAGTTTGGCAGGTGCTGGTAAAATCAGGGTTGCCTCTGTTGGTAAGCTGTATCTAGCTATCATTTACTTGCTATAGCATCACGTGAAGGGGTTAAATTCCATTGTTTGATAACTAAAATTATTTGTATATCAGAACTTTTCGCTATAATGCGTTGTGGCAACCAATAGCCTTGTAGTTCTTGATAGGCTTTGTATTCTATAGACCAATTATCTTGATAAAGATGCTCAAGGCGACTATCATTATTTAGAACATTGGTATAGGGGCTATCAGGGGCAGGTAATCCTTTAATCCACCAAGTTAAATGAGACACGGGTAAATTCCACCCTAATTGTTGTTTCACCAATTCCTCTGCTGTACTAGCCGTAAATCTTCCTTGCCCAGCAATATCTATAGTTACCTGCCCTGTATCACCTATAATACGGGTAGCTCCACGGCCAAGTGGCCCTGATAAACGAATATCAAACGAAGTGAATTGTTGTAACCAAAAGAGCGAAGCACTACCTGAGTCATCAGCTGTTTTAATGCCTGCTTTACCCGATACTTGCCAAATATTTAATTGAGCGATTTTTTGTTGATGTTGTTGCCAAACTTTTTCATTGGCAGTTTTAATAGTGCCTTCGGGTTGTTTATCAGCATTAAAAAAGCTACACCCGGTTAATAAAAATAACCAACAGAAAGGTAAAGTATGACGTAAATAGTTGTGTAACATATTTATAGATCCTTGTTACCTGTTAGGCGAAAAATGGTTTCACTAAGGGTTTCATTTGTAGGGTTTTCTTCTAAAGCTTTTGACCAGATGATCTTAGCTTGTTGTTGTTGACCTTGTTGCCAAAGAATCTCGCCTAAATGAGCAGCTATTTCTGGGTCTGGACGTTTCGCATAGGCTTGTTGGAGGGTTCTAGCCGCTGCGCCTAAATTACCTAGCTTGTAGTTTACCCAACCAAGACTGTCTAATGTAAGTGGGTTATCAGGCTCTATCTTAAGTGCTTGTTGAATAAGGGCTAATGCTTCTTTATAACGAGAGGTTTTGTCGGCTAGGATATAGCCTAAGGCATTTAGCGCTGTAGCGTTATTAGGTTCTAATTTAATCACTTGTCTTAGGTCTTGTTCTGCTTGCCTAACATTATTAAGCTTTTCAGCTACTAAAGCTCTACCATAGATTAAGCCAGTATTATGAGGTTGATCAGCTAGTGCTTTACTAACTAGTTGCCAAGCTTGCTTGATAGAGTTATGGTTAATTAACTCATCTATTTCAAATAGGTAGAAGGGAGTAGCGTATTCAGGATTTTGTTTTCGAGCGGCGGTCAATAATTGGCTGGCTTCTACTAGTTTTTTTTTGTCAAAAAGAATTTTAGCGCTATTAATAATAGCTAAAGGCTGATTTTCTCCACCTTTTACTAAACTATAGTTATAAAACGCAGAGTCTTTGTCGCCTTTTGAGTCATAGGCACCAGCTAAATAAAAATAAATGTTATCTGAATCAATGCCTTCGTCGATCAATTGTTTTAAATTGTTGATCGCTTCATTCCATTCTTTATTTTCGATACAGATAAGGGCATAACCGTAACGTAATTCTTCTTCCTCGGGAAATTGTTTTATTAACTGCGCAAATTGTTGTTTGGCTTCGACTAACTTACCTTGACTAATAAGCTGTTGGATATAGGTTAAGCGCAATTCTTTGTTAGTGGAGTCGTTTTTGATATGTCGTCCAAGAAAATTTAGGGCTTGCTCAGGTTTGCCAATATTTTGCAGTAAATAGACTTTTAACAATATGATAGCAGATTGTTGTTGCTGTGCTCTGGGAAGTGTTTGTAAAGTAGTAAGAGCCTGCTCCTTAGCGCCATTTTCAGCCAATAATACTGTTTTGCTATAAATTAATTGGGCATTATTGGGATGACTAGTTAATAAGTTATTTAAGCTATCGATAACATACTGGCGCGCTTTTTTAGTTAGATTATTGTTAGCTATATTTAAGAAGTCTAATTGATCTGTATTGGTTAATACTTTTAAAAAATAACGAGAGGCTTCTTGGCTACGTTCATTTTTGGTGAGTTCAAGCGCTGCCGCTCGATTAGCCTCAATATTGTCAGGAGCTTTAGAGACCCATAAAAGAGCCATGTCTAATTGTTGAGGGTTGCTATTTAAGTATTGTGCTATCTGATAGGCCCGTTCTATGACATGTGGATCTTTAGTTTTGTTAGCTTGGCTTACATAATTATTTAAAGCTAGTTCAAACAATCCACGGTGCTCTGCAAATTCGGCCAGTAATAAAATATTTAATGTATCTTTAGTAAAAGGTTTATAAGCTTTAGGAGTAGCACTTTGTTTGGCCGGTGGTGAAGTAAGCGCTGGCACATTATTTTTACTGTCAACGTGCTTACAGCTACTTAGTAGTAACAGTAAAATCCAGGGTATGATTATTAGCTTATTCATATTTAACCCAAAAATTGGAGAGCCTTATAAGCGTAGCTTGTTTTTGATAATGCGCTTAGTATACTGGTTTTTAGCTACTAACAACAATGATAAAGCTTAGTATATGGTAGAGTTTTTGATGAAATTAATGATAAAATGGTCTTTTGCTGCTTGCTAGATTTATGGTTAGTTATGTGTATTGGTCTTTATTAGCTAGTTAATTTAATTTTTAAAAAATCCTTATTTTTAAGACAAAGCGTGGAAAGTATTATTTGCTAAAATAATCTAATCCATTAGGCTATTTAATGTAACTATTGGTTATTTAAAAGATGAAACCTTCTTTATTAAAGAAATTAGAGCTATTACAAGATCGTTATGAGGAATTGACCGCATTACTAGGTGATGCTGAGGTGATTAGCGATCAACATAAATTTCGTGATTACTCTAAGGAATATGCAGAAATCGAGCCAGTTATTAAAACGTTTCATGCGTTAACTAAAGCTCAAGCAGATTTAGCAGATGCTAAGGAGTTACTCAAAGACGCAGATGCTGATTTGCACCAAATGGCTGAAGAAGAAATTAAAACGCAACATCAGACTATAGAATCTTTACAACAAGATTTACAAAAGATGTTATTGCCTAAAGATCCTAACGATGCACGTAATGTATTTTTAGAAATTCGCGCTGGCACAGGTGGAGATGAGGCGGCTATTTTTGAAGGTGATTTATTTAGAATGTACTCACGCTATTCTGATTAAC
>CALYQH010000185.1 GCA_945283395.1 uncultured Ventosimonas sp.
GGCTCTAACATTCTACCAGGCCCTATATCGCCGCAAGCTTGGCTACCTACAGCAGGCCCCAATAAGAGAACTCCTCTCTTAAGCAAGGTTTGAACATTACTTTGGGTTGCTACATTACGCCACATACCTTGATTCATAGCAGGAGCTAGAATAATCTTAGCATTGGTAGCTAAAATTACTGTAGTCAATAAATCATTCGCCTGACCTTGGGCTATTCGCGCAAGCAAATTTGCTGTGGCAGGAGCAACTACCACTAGATCAGCCCACCGAGCTAACTCAATATGTCCCATGCCGGCTTCTGCTTTAGGATCTAATAAATGAGTATGTACTACATTACCCGATAGCGCTTGCATAGTTAAAGGGGTAATAAACTCTTGGGCCGCCTTAGTCATCACTACTCTGACTTCCGCCCCTTGTTCTTTTAATTTACGTATTAATTCAGCACTTTTGTAAGCAGCAATACCACCGCCAACACCTAAAACAATACGTTTATTGTGCAATCGCTGCATTAGATTCACCTTTTACTATTTCAAGCTAACTAGTAACAACCCATAAGAATGCTTATTATACTGAAATTTATTAGTTAAGTAGGCAATCAGCAATATTCTAATATTAATATTTATTATTTTGATCAATAATACTCTTTGTTAAGAGGAGGCTAAGCTCCTCTTAACTAATTCTTAAAAATTCAATAACCCAGAACTTCTGAGCATTAATAAGAGATCTTGTAATTCGTCGTCTTGCTGGCCATTACTATACAAGTGGCCTTGCTTATATTCGAACTTAGCCACATATTGACCATCAGTTAACACAAATCTATTATTTTTGGTAATAGCTTCTATGACTTGTTCTTTTGTCTGAGGTATTTGCCCCGAAGCTATCGCTTCATCCAATAGTGTTTCAGAAAAACTTGGGCTAATAGTAATTTCTAAACGCTTTATTGCATTACTTATCAAGCTCTGTAAGCTATTTGTTGTATCAGCTGTTATCAATTTAGCTTCAGCTGCGATGCCAGCTTTTCCTTTGTCATTTTCTAATCGAGTAAAAATTTTTAAAGTAGGCGTCCCTTTTAATAATTCAGTTGCTAAATCTTGCCCTATTACTATAAAGTTCTTTTCTGAGGGAGCTATGTTAGCTTTCTGACACTTTTCAAGATAGGCTAAAAATTCTGCTAATTGCTTTTTAGGTATTCCGGAAAAATCAATACCAAATTCAATATTATTAGTTTTATTGCCTATTATAGGTTGCTCTTTTGGTAATACAAAGTCGGTTAATTTTACATTAACACCATAGCCAACTGTTCCATCATCCGTATCTTTAGTTTTTACATCTAGATTAAGAGCTAAACTAGTTTCATCATTGATTTTTTTGGTTCCGAGTTTATCTATAGTAATTGTTGAATTTCCAGTCCAATTTTTACTAATCACATTAGGTAAGTTATCAAATAAATAAATGCCTTCTCCTACTAACCTAGCATTTTTCATAAAAAAACTTTGTTGACCATTTTCATTTTCAAACACTAACTCAGGGATTTCAAAGTTAGTAATAGCTCTGTCACCAACTAATTTAATCTTACCAGTCATACCTGACCACGTAATAGTAACATCAGGGCTATCAGGTATTGATTGTTTAGCTATTGCTGGAGAATATATTTCTATCGCGTCATAACCAGAAAAGCCCATTTTTGTTGTAAGGGTCAAAGGAGCTTTACCGGCAAATAATTTATCTATATTAGCCTTTAGATTCTTATCAACAAATTCAATAGTTGTTTCTATCTTACCTAATCCGAAATAACCCCAAGGACCATGGATAATTTTATGATCCATTACCAATGGTTTACCATTAACGGTCAATTGTGTTTTGGCAAAGGAAGAAAACCAGCCTTTCGAATATTCTGTTTTGTTAAAAGTAATTTTAGGATTAGGCTTCAAAACTGCTTGTAATTCGATAACTTTTTGGTCAAATTTTTCTTCAACAGAATTACCGCAAAAGTAAGGGCTTACAACTGCTGCTATAACAACAATACTACCTATTATTAAAATGCTTTTTTTCATATTATTCCTCTATATACTTTAAAAAAAATGTTAATTTACATAAATGTAACATCTTTTTTTTACTACCCCATTAAAAATTAACGATAAGAAAATATAAACTTTTTAGTTAGCTCTTTATTAAATTCTCCATTAACATAGACTTGACCATTTTTAAGCTCCATTACTATTTTATAAGCATTATCTTGAATAACAGCAGAATATTGCTCTGCTATCTGCTGCTCAAATTGTTCCAATTTTTCCTTACTCGCATTAGCTAAACTAAAGAAATCAGCCACCATCGTTTTAGGTATCTCTAAAACTAATTTTGCCGAATATCTAGGCAATGCATCATTTACTAATTTTTGAACATCTTTAGTGCTAATATCAGTCTTTATTAATGAAACATTAAAATCAGCACTGGCTACTCCTTGGGAACCTTGTAGCATCATATTAGTTTCAAAACTGGGGGTCTCTTGTAAACATGCTACGGCAAAAGACTCAAGCGAACTATATAAAGAGCCTCTTTGCATATTAAGAGTTTTCCTATTATCTGAATATAACATCGGGAAAGAAGCTTTAATATATTCAACATAATTAGTTAAAACCGCAGCTGTTTGTTTTTTTGGCAAACCTGTTAGTTTGAAGCCAAACTCAACCTCTTTAATAAAATTATTATAATTAGGTATTTCAGCATTAAGCGCTGTCACTTTATAAAATTCTCTATAACCGACCTTGTTGCCATCATCTAAAATCTCTTGCTCTTGATGATAATTAAATGCTACTTTAATATCAGAAGAGAGATTTGTGACTTTTATATCATTAGCGTCAACAATCTTTTTAGTAGCCCAATTAGCTTTGATTAAATCTTTTCTTAGAATCCATAAAATATCTGCGGCAGTATTTTCGGCAGTAACATTGGCTATAGAAACACTATTATCATCCAGAGAAGCTTTAATATTAGCTAGAGCGATATTATTAATAAATGAATTATGATTGCTATTGGCTTGGCTAGTAAGTTTATTTAACTCAAAAGTAAAAGCAGGAAATGAATTTAATGAATTGAATGCTATTTTATCTATTCCCCCTTTTGAATTAAGATTATAACTAGCAGGGATCGTTAAATTTAGTTGCTTATCAAGCCAGCTATCTGTATTAGCAGAAGTTTTTACGCCCTCTACACTAAATGCTTTCTCATTATTAGCAATAGCAAATTTTGGCATTTCAAAGGATGCAGCAACTTTAGATTTACTAAACTTAGCAGTTAGATCCAAGCCCTCCCAAATAATCTTACCACTATCACTATCAGGAAGAGGCTTCTCACCTATTGCCGGGGAATGAAAATTAAAGTAGGTTGAGCCAGTATAGCTGATCTCAGTTGTGATGTTATAAGGCTCTTGTCCATTAAACAGTGCTTTAATCTTTTGATATTCTTGCTGACCTTTTTCTGTTATAACCCACCTACTCTCAACCCGTCCTAACCCCAAAAACAAATAAGGACCATGCGTAATAGCATGATTAATAATAACATTATCCCCTACAGTAGTTTTTGCAGTAGAGTAAAACCAGCCCGCATGGTATTCTAATTTGATAAAATCTTTTACATGAAAATACTTATTTATTTTAATATTTAATGCAGCTACTTTTTGCTCAAACTTACTTTCTATCCTCTTACCTGCATAGTACGGGCTAATGATAGCAACTATAATAACCACACCGCCTAATACTACAGCTATTTTTCTCATAATTTTATTTCCCTTTTTATATTAATAAATATAATTTAAATAGCCAATTATATTTAGTTATTTCATACTATAGCATAGACGTTTTTAAAATTCGTAAAAGTTTTATCAATTTATCTATAAGTTAATTAACTTTCGGTTTTAATTCGCCTTTTGCATAACGGCTAGCCATCGTTTCTAAGGAGAATGCTTTAATCTTTGAACCATGACCAGCAGCCCCAAAAGCCTCATAGCGAGCTATACAAATATCCCTCATCGCCTCAATAGTTTTAGTAAAATATTTACGAGTATCAAACTCAATTGGATTTTGAGCCATAAAGAGGCGAATTGCACCTTTGGAGGCTAACCT
>CALYQH010000186.1 GCA_945283395.1 uncultured Ventosimonas sp.
CTTATTATTTATGATGATTTGTCTAAACAAGCGGTTGCTTATCGGCAAATTTCATTATTACTTCGTCGTCCACCAGGACGTGAAGCTTATCCCGGTGACGTATTTTATTTGCATAGCCGTCTCTTGGAGCGCGCCTCTCGTGTATCTGAAGAATACGTTGAGAAATTTACCCACGGAGAGGTAAAAGGTAAAACAGGTTCATTAACTGCATTGCCTATTATTGAAACCCAAGCAGGTGACGTATCAGCTTTCGTACCTACGAATGTGATATCTATTACTGATGGTCAAATTTTCTTAGAATCATCTTTATTCAACTCAGGTATTCGCCCTGCGGTAAATGCTGGTATTTCGGTTTCTCGGGTTGGTGGTGCTGCGCAGACTAAAATTATCAAAAAGTTATCTGGTGGTATTCGTACAGCCTTAGCTCAATACCGTGAGTTGGCCGCATTCTCCCAGTTTGCTTCAGATCTTGACGAGGCTACCCGCAAGCAGTTAGAGCATGGTCAAAGGGTTACCGAGTTAATGAAGCAAAAACAATATGCTCCTTATTCTGTAGCTGATATGGCAATTGCTTTATATGCAGCTGAACGTGGTTATCTACAAGATATTGAATTAAATAAAGTGGGTACTTTTGAAGCTGCTTTATTAGAATATTTCAATAGAGAACATGCTGAATTAATGGCCAAAATCAATGAGCAGGGTGATTTTAATGATGACATTGATAATGCTATTAAGGCGGGTATTGAGAAGTTTAAGCAAACCCATACTTGGTAAGACGGTTAGGAACTTTTTTTAGTTATAAAGTACCTATTAATAATGCAAAAGGTATAACATGGCAGGCGCAAAAGAAATTCGCACTAAGATTGCGAGTGTAAAAAGTACGCAAAAAATCACCAGTGCTATGGAAAAGGTAGCAGTCAGTAAGATGCGTAAAGCGCAACAACTAATGGCGGCAAGCCGTCCTTATGCTGAGCGTATTTACCAAGTTATTACTCAGTTGGCTAATGCTAATGCAGCAGAATATCATCACCCTTATATGATAGAGCGTCCAGTAAAGAAGGTAGGTTATATTATCGTCTCTACGGATAGAGGGCTTTGTGGTGGTCTTAATGTTAATTTATTTAAAGAAGTACTAAAAGACTATCAGTATTGGTTTGATAAGGGTGCTGAAATAGAGCTTTGCATTATAGGTTCTAAGGGTGTGAGTTTCTTTACTCATTTTGGGGCCAAGATAACAGCAGCTATTACTAACTTAAGCGAGCATAGCTCTATTAAAGAGTTAATAGGGGGCGTTAGAGTGATGCTTGATGGCTTTAATAAGGGCGAGCTAGATAAGCTTTATGTGGCTGCTAATAGATTTGTCAATACAATGACCCAGCAACCTACTCTTGTCCAGCTGTTACCATTACCCAAAGAATATCTAGCTGAGGAAGCAAATGCAACTGAAACTCACAAGAAAGTAGTAGAAAGTAGTTGGGATTATATTTATGAACCCAGCGCTCAAGAGTTGCTTGATACGTTATTGGTTCGTTATATTGAGTCGTTAGTTTATCAAGCGGTAGTAGAAAATGGCGCGGCAGAGCAAGCAGCCCGTATGGTGGCAATGCAAAATGCGACAAATAATGCGGCTGATCTTATTGATGGATTGCAACTTATTTTCAATAAGGCACGGCAAGCAGCTATTACCCAAGAAATTTCAGAAATTGTTGGCGGTGCAGCAGCTGTATCGTAATATAAGGTTTAAACATTCAGAGGATATCCAGCTATGAGTAGCGGACGTATCATTCAAATAATTGGTGCTGTTATTGACGTGGAGTTTGCACGTGAAGATGTACCTAAAGTTTATGATGCACTTAAAGTGCAAGGTATCAACACAACCCTAGAAGTTCAACAGCAACTAGGTGATGGTGTTGTCCGTTCTATTGCCATGGGATCTACTGAAGGTCTTAAACGTGGTTTAGACGTAACCAATACAGGTGCACCCATTTCAGTGCCAGTAGGTGTTAAAACACTTGGTCGTATTATGGATGTATTAGGTAATCCTATAGATGAAGTTGGGCCTATTGGCGAAGAAGAACGTTGGGCTATCCACCGCGAAGCTCCTTCTTTTGAAGAGCAAGCAGGCGGCAATGATGTTCTTGAAACAGGTATTAAAGTTATCGACTTAATTTGTCCTTTTGCTAAGGGTGGTAAAGTAGGCTTATTCGGCGGTGCTGGTGTTGGTAAAACCGTTAATATGATGGAACTAATACGTAATATTGCCATTGAGCATAGTGGTTATTCTGTGTTTACAGGGGTAGGAGAACGCACTCGGGAAGGTAACGATTTCTACCATGAAATGAAAGAATCTAACGTATTAGATAAAGTATCGTTGGTTTATGGTCAAATGAATGAGCCGCCAGGCAATCGTTTACGTGTTGCGTTAACAGGTTTAACTATAGCTGAAAAATTCCGTGATGAAGGCCGTGATGTATTATTGTTTATTGATAATATCTATCGTTACACCCTAGCAGGTACTGAGGTGTCCGCCTTATTAGGACGTATGCCTTCAGCGGTAGGTTATCAACCAACCCTAGCAGAAGAAATGGGTACTTTGCAAGAACGTATTACTACTACTAAGAAAGGTTCTATTACTTCTATTCAAGCAGTCTATGTTCCAGCGGATGACTTAACTGATCCATCACCAGCCACTACCTTTGCGCACTTAGATGCGACTATCGTATTGTCTCGTGATATTGCTTCATTGGGTATTTACCCAGCAGTTGATCCTCTTGATTCTACTTCTCGTCAACTTGATCCTAATGTGATAGGTCAAGAGCATTATGAAGTAGCCCGTGGCGTACAATATGTATTGCAACGTTATAAAGAGTTAAAAGATATTATTGCTATTTTAGGTATGGATGAGTTATCCGAAGCGGATAAGCAATTAGTAGCTCGGGCACGTAAAATACAACGTTTCTTATCACAACCTTTCTTTGTGGCAGAAGTTTTCACAGGTTCACCTGGTAAATATGTACCTTTAAAAGAAACTATTCGTGCTTTCAAAGGTATTTTAAATGGTGATTATGACCACTTACCAGAACAAGCTTTCTATATGGTAGGCGGTATTGATGAAGCCTTAGAAAAAGCCAAAACCCTTAAATAATAGGGTTCTTCTACATATTAGTAGAGGCATAAGTAAGAGGGTAGAAAAATGGCCGTCCTTAAATGTAGTATTGTTAGTGCAGAAGAATCTCTTTTTACTGGTACTGCAAAGCGAGTAGTAGCACATGGTAGTATGGGGGATTTAGGTATCTTACCTAATCATGCCCCATTATTAACTAGCTTATTACCCGGACCAGTTAGAGTTGTAAAAGAAGATGATTCAGAAGAGATCTTTTATATTTCAGGTGGTTTCTTAGAGGTTCAACCTACCGAAGTAGTGGTATTAGCTGATACCGGAATTAGAGCTGAAGACTTAGATGAAGCAGCCGCCAGAGCTGCGGTAAAAGAAGCTGAAAGTCAATTGTCAGATAAAGTATCCGCTCAAGATTTTTCAGCTACTGCCACAAGTTTAGCTAAGGCTGCCGCGCAGCTACGTACTATTTCTGAACTTAAGCGAAAGATTAAGTAATAACTTAATTTATTTGATTTATAATAAAGGGTAGCTGAGCTACCCTTTTTTTGTTTTAGGAATAATCACTATGTCTCTAGAAATTATTATTTTAGCTGCTGGTAAAGGGACACGAATGAAGTCTGCCTTGCCAAAAGTATTGCTTCCTATTGCTGGTAAATCAATGTTAGCGCATGTAATAGATAGTGCTAGACAGTTAGCACCCAATAAGATACATGTGGTTATAGGTCATGGTGCCGAACAAATTAAACAGCAATTTAGCGCCGATGATATTAATTTTGTCTTGCAAGAACAGCAGTTGGGTACAGGACACGCGGTAGCAGCTGCTATGCCAGCAGTAACGAGTGAACAAATTTTAGTGTTATATGGTGATGTGCCTTTAGTCCAACAGGCAACTATGCAAACTTTATTAAACTGCCTGACCAATAACCAATTAGCTTTGTTAACAGTGAATTTACCAGATTCTACTGGCTATGGTCGCATTATTAGAAATGAGCAG
>CALYQH010000187.1 GCA_945283395.1 uncultured Ventosimonas sp.
AGATATTATTGATGTAGTGGGTAGTCGGCTTCAGCTCAAAAAAAGTGGAAAAAACTATTCTGCTTGTTGTCCTTTTCATCAAGAAAAAACGCCTTCATTTACAGTTAGTCCAGATAAACAGTTTTATCATTGTTTTGGTTGTGGTGCTAGTGGTAGCGCATTGGGCTTTGTTATGGAATACGATCATCTTAACTTTCCTCAAGCAGTAGAATTATTGGCCAAACAAGCGGGGCTTGAAATACCCTATGAGCAGCAAACTATTGATCGTTATAAACAAGTTGCTGACTCACCTCTTTATGATTTATTAGCTAAAGCAGCTGACTACTATCAGCAAGCACTAAAAAGCCATCCCACTAAACAATTAGCAGTTGACTATTTTAAGAAACGGGGTTTAACTGGAATAGTAGCTAGAGACTTTGGTTTAGGTTTTGCACCGCCAGGTTGGGATAACCTAATAAAACACCTCGTAGCAGATGGAGCTGATCAAAAATTATTAATAGATGCTGGCTTAATTATTGAAAATGCTGAAAATGGTCGCCGTTATGATAGATTTAGAAATAGAGTCATATTTCCTATCAGAGATCTGAAAGGTCGTATTATAGCCTTTGGGGGAAGAGTATTGGGGGATGATAAGCCTAAATATCTTAACTCGCCAGAAACAGCAATATTTCACAAAGGTGAAATACTTTATGGACTTTATGAAGTTAGAAAAAATACTAGACAACTAGACGAAATATTAGTGCTTGAAGGCTATATGGATGTTATTGCATTAGCCCAATTTGGATTGACTAATGCGGTAGCTACCTTAGGAACAGCTACTTCTGAAGAACATGTTAAACGCTTATTCCAGCTAGTCAATAATATAGTATTTTGTTTTGATGGTGATACAGCAGGACGTAAAGCTGCCTGGCGGGCGCTCGAGTCAGCATTACCTTATTTACAAGATGGTAGATGCGTTAAGTTCCTATTTTTACCTGACGGGGAAGATCCTGATAGCCTTGTCAGGAGTGAAGGAGGAGATGCTTTTCGCGCCCGCATAAACCAACAGTCGCTTTCTTTAACAGACTATTTATTTGATCATCTGATGGCAGAAACACAGCCTGATAGTCTTGAAGGTAAAGCTCATTTGGCCATGTTAGCTACTCCTTTATTAACTAAAATTCCTAAAAGTAGTTTGCGCTCATTAATATATCAGCGTCTAACTGCAATTACAGGTTTAAATCAACAGCAATTACAAGAAAATACCTCAAGATTACAGCAAATATCTCATGTTTCTCATTCTGAGATTACAAATCAACCAATTTCCAATAGAGATATTTCTTACCATAAAGCTAATATACCTATGGTAACTCCTATTATGCACGCATTAAGATGCCTACTACATAATCCACAGTTGGTAACTAGACTTAAGAATTTAGAAGTTATAGAAACAACTACTGATGACTATTGGAAACTTTTATCTAAAGCTATTATCTTATTAAAAGAAACACCGACCCTAAATTCTTTCCAACTAATGGGAAAATTAGTAAGCTCTGATAAGAGGCAACTATTAACTAGATTATTTGACAAAGAACAATTAATAGGTGATCAAAGTAGCCTTGAAAAGGAATTTAATGACACCATAATGACAATAATTGAGCAACAAAATGAAATTAAGTTAGATAAACTACTGAATAAAGGTAATAGTCTAACGACTGAGGAAAAAGATCAACTTAGGAGATTATTGGCAGCAAAGGCCAAAGATTGATTATTAATTGGTTTAGTCGGCTAGATTCTGCTATACTAATCGGCTAATTTTGTTTTAGCTAGCAAATATATACCTTGGATAAAGTCTCATGTCTGAAAATCAACAATCTCGTTTAAAAGAATTAATAAGTCGTGGCCGTGAACAAGGCTATCTAACTTATGCAGATGTTAATGATCATTTGCCAGAGGATATCTCTGATCCAGAACAGGTTGAAGACATTATTCGGATGATCAACGACATGGGCATTAATGTCTATGAAGTTGCTCCTGATGAAGATTCGCTATTACTTGCTGACACTAATACGGATGAAGTTGCTGCTGAAGAAGCTGCAGCAGTGTTAGCAGCAGTAGAAAGTGATATTGGCAGAACTACTGATCCTGTACGTATGTATATGAGAGAGATGGGAACTGTAGACCTTCTTACTAGAGAGGGTGAAATTGAGATAGCTAAGCGGATTGAAGAAGGTATTCGCGATGTTATGAGTGCCATTGTCTACTTTCCTGGACCAGTAGAACATGTGATAGCTGAATATGATCGTATTACTTCAGAAAATGGTCGTTTATCAGACTTACTTATTGGCTATATAGATGCTGATAATGGTGAATTACCTGATGAAGAACTGCCTTTAGATATAGAAGAAAAAGAAATTGCTGCAAGAGATGATGACCTAGATGATGAAGAAGAAGTTTCAGATACCGAAGATGAAGGCGATAGCGGCCCTGATCCTGAGGAAGCTCGTATTCGTTTTACTGCAGTAGCTGAGCAATTAGTTGCAGTTCAGAAACTTATGAAAAAGCACCCTCGTAAAAGTGCTAAGGTTCAAGAGCAATTGCAGGTATTAGCTGATAAATTGATGCCTATTAAATTAGTGCCAAAGCAATATGATGTTGTAATAGGCATGGTGAGACAGGCTCTTAATGAGGTTAGGAAGTGTGAGCGCCTTATTATGCAAGCCTGTGTTCGTAATGCTAAGATGCCAAGAGCTGATTTTTTGCGTCATTTTCCTAGTAATGAAACTAATATCAATTGGGTAACTAAATTAGCATCTGGAAAAAGTAAGTATGCTGAAGCTATAGCTAATCAAATTGATACTATTCAAGAACTACAGCAAGAGCTAATTGAAATAGAAGAAAGAATTGGTCTTAAAATTGCTGAAATTAAAGACATTAATCGCCGTATTTCAATAGGCGAAGCTAAAACTCGCCGTGCAAAAAAAGAAATGGTAGAAGCTAATCTAAGATTAGTTATTTCTATTGCAAAGAAATATAAAAATAGAGGCTTAAAATTCCTAGATATTATACAGGAAGTTAATATTGGCCTTATGAAAGCTGTTGATAAATTCGAATATCGTCGTGGTTATAAATTCTCTACCTATGCAACTTGGTGGATACGTCAAGCTATTACTCGATCTATTGCAGATCAAGCAAGAACTATTCGTATCCCTGTGCATATGATAGAAACAATCAATAAACTTAACCGTATTTCTAGACAAATGCTACAAGAAATGGGGCGTGAACCTACTCCTGAGGAACTTGGCGAACGTATGGACATGCCTGAAGATAAAATTCGTAAAGTTCTAAAAATAGCTAAGGAACCTATTTCTATGGAAACCCCTATTGGGGATGACGAAGATTCTCATCTAGGTGATTTTATAGAAGATGCTACTATGCAACTTCCTGTTGATGTAGCTACTTCTGAAAGTTTAAAAGAGGCTACTAGAGAAGTTTTGTCAGGCTTAACAGCTAGGGAAGCTAAAGTGCTAAGAATGCGTTTTGGTATTGATATGAATACCGACCATACCTTAGAAGAAGTAGGTCGTCAATTTGATGTAACACGTGAACGGATTCGACAAATTGAAGCTAAAGCGCTTAGGAAATTACGTCATCCAACCCGAAGTGAATATTTGCGTTCATTCCTAGATGATTAAATTTATTAAAAAATGGGTTGGCGAAAAGCTTTTCTATCTGTATAATGCGCACCCACAAATCACCTATAGCTTAATTGGTTGACATAGAGGACTCTTAGTGAGTTAATTATAAACTGTAAGAAGTTTAGAAAATTAAGTGATTAAGTAGGTTACATAAGGTTTATTAATTTTACATAACTTAGTTATGTTATCGTTGTAATATTTTGGGCCTATAGCTCAGTTGGTTAGAGCAGCGGACTCATAATCCGTTGGTCGCAGGTTCGAGTCCTGCTGGGCCCACCATTTAAAAGCCAGTAATTTTAATAGATTGCTAGCTTTTTTGTTGCCTGTTATAAACGGATAGTTTCCGCATTATTTGATTGAGTTTCCGCAACTATTTCTTTATAGACTTATTTAATGGCTCAACTTCTTGACCAATTCTAACGTA
>CALYQH010000188.1 GCA_945283395.1 uncultured Ventosimonas sp.
TTAATTTTCCCGCTAAATAATAATTTATTGCCTGATTATCTTTAATGGAGCTAATGATAGGCTTCAACTGATGCCAAATGTTAGTAGTAATTACTATTTCTAATTGATCGGTAGCAAACCCAGCTATTTCTCTCCAGACAAATTGTTCACCTCTAGCTATGATTAACCCGTTAAGATAGATTTTATAATCTAAATTTCGCATAAAAAGCGATTTACTACTGGTATTTTTAATTTTTATATTTAGTACAAATCGCTGTTCAAAAGGATTAGCTCTTATAAATTCTATTCTCTCTAGTTTTACTTCGGCAGGGTGGCTACTCATCATGACGCAGCCTGATAGATCTAATGCTAATAGAAATACTAATTTTAATTTTATTATTGATTGCCACATAGCATTTATAGTGTGTCTCTTTAAGCTAATTATTTAATATTAAAAGCTATCAACCACCATCTAACAGCTCCGCCCCTTTTTTCGTTAACTAACTATAACTTATATTAAACTAATATCAATATAATACAATAGTTGAACATCTCAGCTGCTAGTGGCTAGTGCCTATCTATTTGAATAATTGAGTATTAATTCATTTATATTTTTGCGGTTGCTACATTATCTCTTAAATAGATAGGTTCAGCTAATTCTGCTGTTACCGTTCCCCCCTTTTGCCAAGCCGCATATCCTAGGGTGAGCAAATCTCGGGCATCTGGTAATAACATAGCATCTACAAAGGTACAATCAATAGCCATTTGCGAGGCATATTTCCATCCTGTTCCCACTGCTGACCATTGGCCAGACATATCATTAGGGAGTTTTGCTTGTTGCGGCGCTAATACTTGTTCTGTACCTACCAAACACATCAGCTCGCCTTGTAATGCATAGCAACCCCAATAAATTTCATTCATCCGGGCATCTATAGCCACAGCAGCTTTTGTTATTCTATAGTCTCGCCAAGCTTTCTGTGCTAGCAATGCTAGATCAGAAATTGCTATAACAGGCTTATCTAAAGCAAAAGCTAAACCTTGAATAACCCCTGTCGCTATCCTAACACCAGTAAATGCACCAGGTCCACGCCCAAAAACTAAGGCATCTACCTGTGACAAAGTCATATTTGCCGCTGTTAATATCTCCTGCACCATAGGTAACAATTGTTGGGCATGTAACCGAGGAATAACTTTATAGCTATGATATATCTTATTGTTATACAGCAGCGCAACAGAGCAAGCCTCTGTTGCGGTATCTAATGCTAATAAGGTAGTCATATATTGGTAATAATCACCCTACAATTAATGATCTTAGTTAACTTAATGCTTGCAACACTTGTCTAGTTATTTCATCTACAGTGCCTATGCCTTCAATATGTACATATTCTGGACGACCTGTTTTAGCAGCAAGCTTTTGATAAAAATGAACAAGTGGTTCGGTAGAATGATGATATTCTGTTAAACGCTTACGTACCGTTTGCTCTCCATCATCTTTACGTTGAATAAGCGGTTCTCCTGTTACATCATCTTTGTTAGCTTCTTTAGGTGGATTATATTTGACATGATAAACTCGACCAGAAGGTTCATGCACTCTGCGCCCAGAAATACGCTCAATGACCTCTTCATCATTAACTGCTATTTCTACCACATAATCAATATCAACCCCTGCCTCACACAATGCCTCAGCTTGAGGAATAGTTCTTGGAAAGCCATCAAATAGAAAACCATTGCTGGCATCAGCTTGCTTGATACGCTCTTTGACTAATCCAATGATAATATCATCAGATACTAATTTACCCTGCTCCATAATTTCTTTAGCTTGTAATCCCAAGGCTGTCCCCTCTCTAACAGCAGCTCGTAACATATCCCCAGTAGAAATTTGTGGAATATTAAACTTTTCTGTAATGAAACGAGCTTGAGTACCTTTACCCGCACCTGGGGCACCGAGCAGAATAATTCTCATAATTTACTCCATCTTTAAATAGTAGAATGCTGAACTACTTGCATAAAAACTTTATGACTAGTTACGATTATTAAATAACGTAATTCATATAACTAGATGCATAGCTTTGTTTCAGTTTGCTAACCTTACAAAAAACTCTATAGCAAAGTCAACTAATCAAAAAACTTTTACGAATAGACTAATAAAAAAGGCACCTAAAGGTGCCTTTTTAACTACTTACAAGAATTACAAGTTAAATTTATAACCTATACCTACCATGTATACCCAAGGATTAACATCTAGGTTCACACGAGCACGTTGTTGACCGTAAATTGAATTAAATGCATTAACATTTACGGTAGCCTGAGTATCTATATCAATATAACGAATTTGAGCATTTAACATAATGTTATCTGTAATCATATAGTCAGCACCAAGTTGTGCTGCCCAGCCCCAACTATCTCTCACTTTAAAATTACTGTACATAGCTCTATTTGAGCCATATTTAGCTTCATTACTCAAGCTTGTATTAAAGAACCAAGTATAGTTAATACCAACTCCTACATAAGGTTGAAATGCCCATGAAGCATCTAACGGATAATAAACTAAACTAAGAGTTGGTGGTAAATGAGTTACTTGACCTAATTTACCATTAGCTGGGGATAATGCAGTATTTTTAACATGGACATTATGAGTAAAAGGAGTTGCCGCTAATAACTCAACGCCAATATGATCTGTAATCATATAGGAAAAGTTTAAACCTAACTGAGTGTCACTATCTAAAGTAGCTTTACCACCTAAGTCATGATTAGGAGTATAAGTTAAAGCTCCTCTATCAACATAAACATGACCGCTTTTTTCATGAGGATCTACAGTAATAGCACCAGCGCGAATAATAATATCGCCAGCTTTATGAGCTTGCACCAAAGGAGCAGCTAATGTAATAGCTAATAAGGATGCGGCGAGTATAGATTTTTTCATAAGTACTCCAATTTTTCTATCATTAGTATTGAGTATTGGTTTACTGACAACAAATTATCTAACCTGTCAGCATTAGAATTTTTGCAAATGCTAGTATAAATTTTGTAATAATGCATTTAGTATGAAAAATCCGTTCACCTTTTAGACAGCTTCCTACAAAATTTTGTGGCTATCTTGACGAGAAGCAAAATATATTTTGTTAAAATTATGTTTGGTGAAAGCTGATAAAAAATTCTAGAAGAAATCATTAACGCTTAGTTAATCTAAAATTAATATCAATCTATCTAGTTTTACATTATTAGTTATTTTTTAACCTTCTTGTTTATAACCATTTTCAAGCGCTAAACTATTTAAAATATACCTATAGCTAGCCATACGTTGTTGACTAATCTTACCTTCTGCCACTGCTGTTAGCAAAGCACAATTAGGTTCATGTAAATGTTGACAGTTACGAAACCTACAATGCCCCAAAAAAGGCTTAAACTCAATAAAACCTTGTTCAATGGTGGCTTTATCTAAATGACTTAATGCAAAATCTCTAATGCCTGGCGAGTCAATTAGCTGACCACCCTCAGCCAAATGAAAAAGTCTTGCCGTTGTAGTAGTATGAGTACCCTTAAAAGTAAACTCAGACAAAGCACCTACCCTAAGCTCAGCACTAGGTAATAAGGCATTAATTAATGAAGACTTACCCACCCCTGACTGCCCGACAAAGACGCTAGTATGCAAACTTAATAGTTGTCTTAGCCGCTGTATTGTCGCAGGGTAATGACTAGATACCGTGCATATTTGATAACCTAATCGAGCATAAACAGCTAATAAATCAGCGTAGTCAGGCAAAGTTTTGTCTTGTAATAAATCTATTTTATTAAATAGCAATAGCGGCTTTATTTTAGCTTGCTCTGCTGCTATTAAGTATCTATCTAGAATATTTCCATAAGGAGTTGGTAATGGCGCAAAAACTATTACTAATAAATCAAGATTAGCTGCAATAGCTTTTAAGTTACCGTAACTATCTGTTCTACACAGTTCCGAATCTCTGCTAAGAAGGGCCGAAATAATACCATTTTGTTGGTTACCTGCTCGCCAAATAACCTTATCTCCTGTCACTATCGCGGGTAAATTAGCCCTTAAATGAACTTGCCATTTTTGTCCCTGCTCATCTTCGAGTGCTACTTGGGAACC
>CALYQH010000189.1 GCA_945283395.1 uncultured Ventosimonas sp.
TTTAAATTAGGCCAAGTTAAACATGCTCATTCAAGAGTATGTATACCGTTGAGACAGCGCCATGCTAAACGTTATATACAGCCAGGTTTAGCTCTTATAGGAGATGCTGCTCATGTCATCCACCCTTTAGCTGGGCAAGGGGTGAATCTGGGATTTATGGATGCAGCTGCGTTAGCCGAAACATTATTAGAGGCTATTAAGAGTAATGAGAATATTGATAGTACACAAGTATTAGGCCGATTTGAACGCAACCGAATGCCTCATAATTTAGGAATGATGGTCGCTATGGAAAGTTTTGAACGAGTATTTCAAGCTGATTCATTATCAGTTCGTTGGTTACGTAATGCAGGACTTAAAATAATAAATCAATCGCCTGAAGCTAAAGCATTATTTATTCGCAGGGCCTTAGGAATAGAAGGAAATTTACCTAAGATGGCAATGTTTTAAAGAGAAAATTTTGGTAATTAATTTTGAACAATCAATTTAAGATTTATCTAAAAAGAAACCTTCTTGCTTAAGATTTGGTATTTGGTTGTGTGAGTTCTCTATAAAGTTTTCTAACTTTAGATAAACAATGCTTATGAATATTTTTATAATATTTAGGGGCCACGTTGGCATAGGTTTGTATTTCTTCTAATTGCTTTATAGCTTCAGTTGAGCGATGTTGGTTAGATAAGAAGTTAGCGTAATAATAACGTGCTTCTGGTCCTGGATAATAGCTGACTAGTGTTTCATATTCCTGCTCTGCCTTGGTCGAATTGCCAACTGCCTCAACGGCTCTAGCATAAAGTAGATGGCCTTCTTGAGAACGAAAGTTAGGGTTATGTTGGATTAAAAAGTCTAATGTTTGTTGACAAGCTTGATATTGTTCAACATTAAATTGAACAAAAGCTAGTTTCAATAATATTTCAGGGTTTTCAGAATGAATACCTGCTAGAGCTGCCTTATAATGTATTAAAGCTTCATCATATTGTTTTAAGTTGACTAGCTCATCAGCTAAATTAGCCCTTGATTCAACATTATCACTAATCTTTAGTTGATTTCGTAATGTCCTTAAATCACGGGTTGGTGCTATTTTCTTTTGTACCTTTTTTATAACTTGTTGGCCTTTATAGCTAGCTAAGAGTTCTGGGATTATGATAGCTATCACATAAATAGCGCAACCTAGAGCAGGTAATATAATAATAAGATAGATCCAATATTTTTCCTGTCCCGTTTTTACTACGTGGATACCGCATAAAATCTGAAAAAAAACAGTAAGTAGTAAAATGGGCATTAGTTCTTCCTTATATCCTTATTATAACGAAGCAAATATTGTACGCGTTCTAATGTAAAAATAACAAGATTTGAACGTTTGTTTTTAGTTAAAAGTGCTTGCTTGTCGAAAAGTTATATTTGTCTTTTACTTTTATAGGGGTAGGGTTCATTGCTGATTTAGCATACAATAATAACTATTTTTAATGTTAGATGAAGGTTGAAAATGGTCGATTTATATCAACATAGAGCCCGCAAACGATTTGGCCAGAATTTTCTACAAGATATGAACATTATTGATCGTATCATGCAAGCTATTCATCCGCTGCGTACAGATCATCTATTAGAAATAGGCCCTGGCCGAGGAGCATTAACTCAAGAATTATTGAAAGAGGCTAGACAGCTTGATGTGATTGAGCTAGATCAGGATTTAATTCCGCTTCTTAACTTGCGCTTCGGTTTAAACCCAGCGTTTCATCTGCATCAAGGTGATGCTTTAAAATTTAATTTTGCCGAAATTTCCTTAGGTAATCCCTTAAGAGTAGTGGGAAACTTACCTTATAATATTTCTACGCCACTCATTTTTCACTTGTTGGGTTATGCAGATGTTATCAAAGATATGCACTTTATGTTACAAAAAGAGGTAGTAGAACGTATGGCAGCAGAACCAGGTACTGGCGACTGGGGACGCTTAACTATTATGGTGCAATATTTTTGTCAAGTAGAGCATTTATTTAATGTGCCACCAGCCTGTTTTACCCCCTCCCCAAAAGTTGACTCAGCTATCGTTAGATTAACCCCTTATAGAATATTGCCTTTTCCTGCTAAGGATCATAAATTGCTTGAGCTAGTGGTAAGGGAAGCATTTAATCAACGCCGCAAAACTTTACGTAATACCTTAAAGCAAATATTGCCAATTGAGACTATAGAACAAACAGGAATTAATGCCAGTTTAAGGCCTGAGCAATTGATGTTGGCAGATTTTGTAAAGTTAGCAGATAAACTTTATGACTATAAGCAATCTTATAAAGAGAGTTAGTCATGTTGTTAAATGATTATCCTATAGAAATAAAAGTAGTCGCTAATTATCAAGATGTTGAGTCAGAGCCCCACGATAATTATTTCTTATTTAATTATCATATTACTATTTATAATAATGGTGATCATGCGGTTACTTTATTATCCCGTCATTGGATTATTACCGATGGTGATGGTCATAAAAGAGAAGTTAGAGGGAGCGGAGTAGTTGGTGAGCAACCTCGTATTGGATCAGGTGAATCTTATACCTATAGTAGTAGTACTAATTTTGCTACACCTATAGGTAGTATGTATGGCAAATATACTATGCAATTAGATACAGGGGAGCTAATTTATATTCCTATAGCTCCATTTAGATTAGCTGCTCCAGGAGTGTTAAATTAATGACAGTTTATGCGGTGGGTGATATTCAAGGTTGCCTAGATCCTTTGCAAAAATTACTAGACAAAGTGAAGTTTAATCCTGATAAAGATAAACTATGGTGTGTAGGCGATTTGGTTAATAGAGGGTCAAAATCACTTAAGACATTAAAGTTTTTATACAGTATACGTAATAGTATTGTAACGGTATTGGGTAATCATGATTTACATTTAATAGCCTGTTTTTATGATGTAAAAAGGCTTAAGAAAGGCGATACTATTAAGGAAATTTTAGATGCAAAAGAATGTAAAGAGTTAATAGGATGGTTAAGACAACAGCCTTTATTGCATTATGATAATGTGCGTAAAATTACCTTGGTACATGCTGGTATACCGCCGTTATGGACACTTGAAGAAAGTATTATTAGAGCTTCTGAAGTGGCTGCGGTTTTAAAAGATGATGAAAAAATAACTGATTTTCTCGATCATATGTATGGAAGTGATCCCGTTCATTGGAGCGAATTGTTAACGGGGCATGAGCGGTTAAGAGTTATTACTAACTATTTTACTAGAATGCGCTTTTGTAAAGCTGATGGCACTATAGAATTTAAAAGTAAAGAAGGTTTAGATAGTGCACCGCTAGGTTATAAACCTTGGTTCGAGATCCCTAACAGAAAAATGGCTGGCCAGGATATTATGTTTGGACATTGGGCTGCATTGGAAGGGCATTGTAGTGAACCACATATTTATGCTTTGGACACTGGTTGTGTCTGGGGTAATTGCTTAACATTAATGAATGTAGATTCTAAAGTGCTAATTTCAACGTCATGTGCTAAGAAAAAATAAATGGTTATGCAAATTTTTAAAGTGGGTGGTGCCGTTAGGGATAAATTATTAAAGCAGCCCATTAAAGATACTGATTGGGTAGTTGTAGGAGCTGATGCAGCTATTATGCTGGCTAGAGGATACCAACCGGTTGGTCTTGATTTCCCAGTATTTCTGCATCCTCAAAGCAAAGAAGAATATGCTTTAGCCCGAACTGAACGTAAAAGTGGTAAAGGTTATGGAGGATTTACTTTTTATACAAGTCCTGAAGTGACTCTTGAACAAGATCTGATAAGACGAGATTTAACTATTAATGCTATTGCTGAAGATGAGGCAGGTAATATCTATGATCCATATCATGGCCAACAAGATATAAAGAATAAGTTATTGCGCCATATTTCTCCTGCTTTTGTTGAAGATCCGTTGCGTGTTCTTAGAGTAGCTCGTTTTGCAGCACGTTATAAAAAATTAGGTTTTCAAATAGCACCTGAAACATTAGTGCTTATGAAGCAGTTAAGTACCAGCGGTGAACTTAAGGAGTTAACAGCAGAAAGAATATGGAAAGAAGTCAGTAGAGCATTAATGGAAGATAATCCCGAAGTCTT
>CALYQH010000190.1 GCA_945283395.1 uncultured Ventosimonas sp.
TAAATCGCTGGTTACTGCTTCAATCCCTTTGCCTCGAGGTAGTTGCTCTAAATAGGTGCCAGGAGGTGGATTTTTATAAAAATAATTAACAATCCCTGTTTTAATTGCTTGTGCTAAGTTTTTTTGATAACTAGGGGTTGCTAAATTCTTGGCTTCCTTAGGATTAGATATGAAGCCTGTTTCTACTAATATAGAGGGAATATCGGGCGATTTTAAAACAACAAAACCAGCTTGTTCTCCGCGTTTTTTATGAAGATGGGTAATTTTGCCCAAATTATCTAATACTTTTTGCCCTATATCTAGACTAGAAGACATGACAGCGGTCATGGATAGATCTAATAAGACCCCTGCTAATACTTGATCTTTATCATCTAAACTAACCGAACCTGCCCCGCCTATTAAGTCTGAACGATTTTCTGTATCGGCTAGCCAACGGGCTGTTTCAGAGGTTGCTCCTCGTTGGGATAAAGCGAATACAGATGAGCCAAAAGCAGCAGTATTAGGAGCTGCATCAGCATGAATAGATACAAATAAGTCGGCTCCCTTTTTTCTGGCTATTTGTGGACGTTGTCTTAATGGGATGAAATAGTCCGTTTTACGAGTGAGTTCTGCACGAAAGCCTTTTTGTTTATTAATTTCATTTTTTAACTCGGTGGCTATTTTAAGCACTACATCTTTTTCTTTACGTCCTCCTGAACCTATAGCTCCAGGGTCTTCCCCGCCATGGCCTGGATCAATAGCTATAATGATATCTCTACTACCTTTTATAGGAATAGGGACAGTAGGTTTAGGTAGTGGCGTACTGGATTGTTGGGTAACGGGAGGTGGTAAACTATCAGTAGTCTT
Organism: uncultured Ventosimonas sp.; assembly: GCA_945283395.1. Taxonomy (GTDB): domain Bacteria; phylum Pseudomonadota; class Gammaproteobacteria; order Pseudomonadales; family Pseudomonadaceae; genus Entomomonas. Next base: position 847 of record CALYQH010000190.1, read on the forward strand.
ATCGGCGGCTATATCATCAAATAAATCAACTACTAGCCTATCTCCATAGGGTTTATTGGGGGTTAATGTAAATACTTTGGGGGTTACTTTAGCAGATAGGTTAAAGACTAATCTTAAATTTTTACCATTTTGCATTGAGCTCTGTAAGCTAGTGATAGGAGTTCCTTTTAGAACGAGTTTATTAAGAGAAGTAGCCAGCTTGACATTTTGGATATCAATAATTATTCGTTCAGGTGCAGTCATGGTGGACATATTATGTTTAACAGGCCCTGAAAGGTCAAAAACCACTCTGGTATTATCAGGTGCTCGCCAAAGTCTAGCATTTTGTAAGGTGGTATCGGCTAAGGTATAGCAACTGATAATAACCAGCAATAGGTTTATAATGCTGGCAAATAGTTTTTGTTCATTAACCATTAATCAATAATCTCAAAATTTATAAAATATCTCTTAATGAGAAATAATTGTTGTTTCGTTTTCATTGCATTGCTAGAAATTTTACAGTATCTCACAAAGAGTGACATTATTAAATAATGCGTTGCTAACAGATTATGTTAAATAATATAAATTATCTTTATTGAGCTATTGAAAGTTTATTGCACCACTCAGTAGCTTTTGGATTAGAAGGTGTTAAAGTTAATTGCCTCATTTGTGCATCTGTGTACTTAATATCTATTAATAAATCAGGCTCAGGTAAAACACCTTTACCCTTTTCAGGCCACTCTATTAAACATAATGTTGACGGATTAAAATAATCCCTTATGCCTATGAATTCAAGTTCTTCAGGATCAGCTAGTCGATAAAGATCAAAATGATAGGCTGTAGCTCCATTAGCAAGTTGATAAGTCTCTACTAAAGTGAAAGTTGGACTTTTAACTGTTCCTTGATAACCTAAAGCATGTAAGAACCCTCTGGAAAAAGTTGTTTTACCTGCTCCTAAATTACCCTGTAAATAAAAAATACCAATCCCTTGACTAATATGGGCAAGTTGCTCTGCTATTTGTAACAGATTTTTTTCGTCAACATAATAGGTTAATTGAGACAAGGACACTGTTCCTCTAAAAGTTGTCTGATAATAGGGAATAAATCACTTGCTAGCAGTCCCCTTCCTTGTTGACCAAGGATTTCACCTGCTTTAGCATGAAGCCAAACAGCTAATAGAGCAGCTTGGGTCGGTGTTAAATGTTGCGCTATTAAGGCGCCAATCAGCCCTGCTAAAATATCGCCAAAACCTGCTCCTGCCATAGCTGGATGCCCTTTATTACATATATATAAATTACCCTGCGGATCAGCAATAAGCGTACCACGACCTTTTAATACTACGGTACATTGATAGTGGCGCACAATGTTTTGAATAGCCGTTATTTTATTTTGTGCTATGGTTGCAATATCACAGTTTAATAATCTTGCTGCCTCTCCCAGATGAGGTGTTAATACCACATTTTTAGGAGCGGTAACTTGCTGTTTAGCCAATAAATTTAGTGCATCTGCATCCCATACTTGGGGAGTTAAAAGGTTACTCATTAATGATATTATACTTTGTCCCCAAGCTCCTTGTCCTAAGCCCATCCCTACGACTTGAACAGAGGATTTATTAGCTAGGTTGATTAATTGATTAGCAGAATTAACGCCTAGGCACATAAGTTCAGGACAATAAGCCAAAAAACCTTGGCAGTGCTCTACTCTAGTGGCTACTGAAACCATTCCGGCCCCAGCCCTTAACGCCATGTTAGCCGCTAGTAAGGGGGCACCAGCTGTGCCATAATCACCACCTACTACTAATAAATGACCAAATTGGCCTTTGTGAGCATTTAATGCTCTTGGGGCTAGAACGGGGAGATTGTGCGCGTTGAGTTCAATAGGGTGTAATGAAGTCATAACTAGCTGCTTAAGAAAATTTGATGAAATGGTCTTTATAATACTTTAGTTCAGCGAGAGAATCTTTAATATCGTCCATAGCCAGATGGTTGTTTTTCTTTTTAAAACCTTTTAATAAGTCAGGATTCCATCTGGCTACTAACTCTTTTAGAGTAGAGACATCTAAATTTCGATAATGAAAATAAGCTTCTAATTGGGGCATTTGTCTATATAAAAAGCGTCTATCTTGGCAAATACTATTACCACAGATAGGTGAACAATTTGCAGGTACCCATTGTTTGATAAAAGCTAGCGTATTAGCTTCTGCCTCCGCAGTAGTTATTTTACTCTGTTTAATTCTTTCAATAAGCCCCGACTGACCATGCTGTGTAGTATTCCATTCGTCCATAGAGGCTAGCACCTCATCAGGTTGATAAATAGCTAAAGAGGGGCCTTCAGCTAAAATATTTAATTGGCTATCAGTAATTAAGGAGGCAATTTCAATAATAACATTTTGATCTGGATTTAGCCCTGTCATTTCAAGATCAATCCAAATTAAATTCTGAGTGTTTTGCATATTTGAGGGCCTCCAAGTTTTTTAATAACCGCTAAAATTGTAACAGAAATAATTTTTTTGAGTATTCTGCTATGATTGATATTTTTGCAAAGGCATATATTATCTTATTCTCAAAAGAGGGGCTGTTATAAAATTGCCTTTATATTATTGTTGGGATAGCCGTTACCTCCAGCTAGCTAGATATTGTCAGAAGCTACTATTCTTCCTGCCTAGAAAGTTACTTTTTCTTATGCCTGTTAACTAAACTATTATTAATAAATACGGGTAAATCATTATGATTAAGTAACAACAAAGGTGTAGGATTAACTATGGCAATTTCATCAGTCTGACATCTTTTATAGTTTATAAAGGTAATGGCTGTCATAATGGACTCATTAAAAATGTTAAACTAATTATTTATAGTTTCTCCGTACATAAATTGATGGTTGTTTTTGCAACTAACTATTAATTTACCAAGAGAGTAACTTATAAGGGTTGATCTTTTGGTTAGATTTAACCTTTACTATACAAGTAGTTATTAAATGAGAGTTGATATATGGCTAAACGCCAATTAACTAGACGCCAACAATGGCGGATTGATAAGATTCAGCAAGCGCGGGTCAATAGAACTACAAGCCGTGAAGCAAAACTACAAGAAGAACTAATAGGAGGCGATTTTGGGGCCGAGCAACAAGGACTCGTGATAGCCCATTTTGGTTCCCAAGTAGCAGTGGAAGATGAGCAGGGACAAATATGGCAATGTCATTTAAGGGCTAATTTACCCGCGATAGTGACAGGAGATAAGGTTATTTGGCG
>CALYQH010000191.1 GCA_945283395.1 uncultured Ventosimonas sp.
TACAGATATTTAATTACCCCTTACGAAGAAAACTATACAATTATTGTGCTAGTAAAGAAAACAAGCCATTAGATGAATATATTAAGACTGTAGTGCCTTATCCCAAAGAGTTGGTAGATCAAAAAACAGTAAATTATTTTCAAATGGTACTTAACGATGAAACAATTGTAGCATTGGATGATTATGATAAAGACCCCAAAGATCTTTATTTTGCGTTACATCCAAAAGCCTTAATTAGTTTTGATGAACTCAAGAAAATGAGTGAATCAGTTGTACTAGATTTACTACGTCCAGAACTTAGAGTAAATGGTAAAAATGTACTGATTCGTTTTAATTGGACTAACAAAGAACAACTAACAGCCAATAAAAAACCGACCAAATTAGCTGCTCCCGTTATAATATCGTCCGAACGTTTCTTAGTACCTTTTGAGCAATTGAATAATAAAGCGTTTAATAAAGATATTGAAGTATTAACTGCTAGTGGCGTTGTCTATAAAGGCGCTTTTAAACGAGTTGAAGGCAACTTGCTATTTATGAACATCCAAACTGACAACGGCTTCTCTGAAATCAAACTCCAAAAATCTGTCGTCAGAAGAGTTTTTGTGCTTAATCCGTTCTAACTATCATAGGTGCTTACGGGTATCAGTTGTAAGCACCTTAGTTTATCTGTAGATGATTAAGGGGTAATTCAGTTTTTGCAATCACTTGATTGAGCACAAAACAAGAACGAACACTAGTTACTCCTTCGATTCGGGTTAAAGTTCCTAATAGAAATTTTTGATAATTGTCTATATCTGGTACTATTACCTTTAATTGATAATCTGCATCCATGCCAGTAATAAGGCAGCATTCTACAACTTCAGGATGTTTTTTTAAAACTGTTTGAAAATGTTCAAAACGCTCAGGAGTATGCCTATCCATGCCTACCAGTACAAAAACGGTTAAGCTTAACGCTAGTTTTTTGGCATCTAATAATACTACTTGTTTACGTATATAACCCTCTTCAACCAGTTGTTTAACTCGTCTTGAACAAGGTGAGGGGGATAAGCCTATATGATCAGCTAATTCATGGTTAGGCAGACTAGCATCTTTTTGCAAGGTGGCTAATAAACGTAAATCATATCTATCTAATTTTTCCATTATCATACTCTTTGCTAATTTTTAATCTGGTCAACATCCATATTTTAGATGTCGTCCCCCATTCACTTTTAATACTGTTCCTGTCACATTAGTACTATCTAATAAATAATTTATAGCCTTAAAAATTTCTTGCTCGCCTGGTACTATTTCTAATAACGATTTGTTAATTGTTTTTTCTTTATAAGCTCTATCATCCAATTTATTAAACATAACTAATGCTGGTGCTATTGCATTAACTTTAACCTTAGGTGCTAATAATTGTGCAAAACTAAAGGTCAAATTTTCTAAACCTGCCTTAGTAGCACAATAAGCTATATGATTAGTACTCCCTTTGCTTACCACATCATCACTTAAATGGATAATATCAGCAGCCCCACCATTGACTAAAAGTTCAGCACAATGTAAGTTTATTAAATAAGGAGCTTGCATATGTACCATAAAAAGCTTTTCAAATGCATTGCCAGCAGTATCTGATAACCATTCAGAAGCATTATGGATAATTGCTCTTAGTGAGTTAGTAGTATGCTTTAACTCATTTATAAAAGCCATAATAGCACTCACACTTTGAAAATCCGCTTGGATTAAGGTGGCTCCAGCTGCATGTAACTCTTTGATAGCGGTATGTTCGGTACGATAACTTACTATTACTGCCTTACCTTCAGCTAACCAGCGTTTAGCACAATATAAGCCAACTCTTTGCGCTGCGCCTGTTATAAGAATGGGAGATGACGTCATGATAGCTATCCATCTAGCTTAACTAAAATTTACTGGCTATTTTAGGTTAACTGTTATTTAAATAAAATATTAGCCACTAAAATTACTTACAAATTTATAATGCTACTATTGAGGATTATAATGAATGAGCAATAAGCAAACACTACCTAATATCATTACTCAATACTTAGAAATGTTGTGGCTTGAGAAAGGGTTAACTGATCAAACTCGCAGTAGTTATCAGAGTGATCTGCAGCATTTTAATGACTGGTTAGCCAAACAACAAATAGAACTTATCGCAGTAGATAGAGTGATTATTTTAAATTACTTAGCTTATAGATTAGAACATAATTTTAAGGCACGCTCTACCGCAAGGTTACTTTCAACCTTGCGTAGTTTTTATAAATATCTAGCCAGAGAAAATATCTGCCAAATTGACCCTACCTTACAGGTAGAAATGCCTAAATTAGGCCATCCTCTTCCCAAAAGTTTATCAGAAGCTGATGTAGAAGCTCTATTAAATTCCCCCAATGTTGAAGACGTTATAGGGCTTAGGGATAAAACCATGCTAGAAGTGCTCTATGCCTGTGGTCTAAGAGTTAGTGAATTAGTTAGCCTTACGTTAGAACAAGTAAACCTAAGACAAGGGGTATTAAAAACCTTTGGTAAAGGCCGTAAGGAACGGCTCGTTCCATTAGGTGAAGAAGCTATTATTTGGTTGGAGACCTATCTAAAAACAGGGCGAGCTTTACTATTAGCGGGCAAGCTAAGTGATATATTATTTCCTAGCACGAGGGGGGAAATGATGACTCGGCAAACATTCTGGCATAGAATTAAACACCATGCGAAAGTGGCAGGTCTAGTCAAAACGCTATCACCTCATACTTTACGCCACGCGTTTGCTACCCATTTATTAAATCATGGGGCAGATTTGCGGGTGGTGCAAATGCTCTTAGGTCATAGCGATTTATCAACGACGCAAATTTATACTCACATTGCTCAAGCTAGATTACAAGAACTACATGCTAAACATCACCCAAGAGGATAACTCACCCACAATACATCAACAACTATTAGTTGTTAAACCAAACAAGCATAGTTGACTGTTTAGGTTCTTTAAGCACATAACTTAATTGGTGTGGTTCAGCCTGTTGCAATAAATGCTGGTAAGCCTCTGCTCGACGAGGGTCTGCTGCATCCCAACCTAAATTATTAGCTAAATGATTAGTTAGCTGCACAAGATCTTTAGTTATATAGGTAAAAGTCCAATCCACTGCTTGAGTATAACTAGGGTACTCACTCTCTACTAGTTGAGACATCACTCTTTCATAGCCTGTTTCTGTTTCATCAGGGAGCCATTTAGTTAATAAACAACCCGTTAAGCATATTTTCTTAGGCCCTCGTTGAGAAGGAACTATCCACACTATTGCATGTTTACTGTAACTACGGCAAAAAGCTAAAAATTGACTAGCGGCTGCTTGGGGAGCAATCATATTAGCTGCTAGCACGGTATCAAAGGAATTATTAGCAAGTCCAGTCACCTGCTCCCAACCACTGGCTATCACTTTGCTGCAGCTAGCATAAGTTGCTAACCTTCTTCCCATATAAGCATCAGGCTCAATAGCCACCCACCTTTTATGTGAGGTAGCCAACGCAGCTCCAAGCTGACCACCTCCTGCACCAACATCTAGCAAATCACCAATACAGCCTAACTTACTCTGAATAATAGGCGTTACTTTAACAACATAATCCGAAGTATCAATACCTTCTGCATATATTGCCATAGAATCAAGAGGTTTAGTCTGTTTTTTCATTACTGATACCTAACTATCAAAAAGCCAAGACTAACGGTTTTAAACCAATAGTGTAGTGAATAATAGGGATTCTAAAACTATCTGTATAGTGAAAATTTATGAGTAAATTTTTATGCAGCTAGCACTATTAATCTTTATTATTTACCTAGTTAGTTATAGGCACCATTAAAATTAGTATTCTATCTTTTTGATTAATAACCATATAATGGTCTAACATAAATTTCTAGCTTACTTAAAGGAAAAACTATAAATGAAAACTATTGGATTATTAGGTGGTATGAGTTGGGAAAGTACCTCTGATTATTATCGTCTTATTAATAACCTTGTGAAGACCCAACTAGGAGGTTTACACTCCGCTAAATTAGCTCT
>CALYQH010000192.1 GCA_945283395.1 uncultured Ventosimonas sp.
ACTACCCCCATCGCATCAGTATCATGAAAAGGTACAGTTAAGGATACTGTCTCTTAATACAGATTATTTTTTTTTAAATCCATTCAATTATTCCTCAATAATTTGCGCGGTTGGATATATTGCCAAAAATTATAAAAATTAAACCAATCTAATGGAGATAGTAAACAATGCTTTTCTAGAGCCATAGCATATTGCTTTACTAGTTGTGTCAATAATTGTTGTTTCTGATTTCTTGGTAATTCAGGAAATACTAATGGTTCAAAATAGATTTGAAATTTATGTTTTGGCTTTAAACAAAACATAAAATAGGTTGGATATTTAAATAAACTAGCTAGAATAAAAGGCCCCTTAGGGAAAGGAGCTTGCTCGCCCAAGAAATCGCACCAGATAATACCATCTTCTTTATCTCTATGATAACTAGCTACCGATGTTCTGTCTCCAACAATAGCTACCCATTCTCCTGCTTGTAATTTTTGTTCAAGTAGAATCGTTGTTTCAATACCCACTTTATCAACTTGTATTAAATTGATAGTAGCGTTTGGATTGACCTCTTGAATTATTTGATTGAACCTTATAGCGTGCTTAGTAAATACTAATGCATTAATTTTTGCATGAAAGGATAATTGTGACAAGGCTCGACAAACCTCTATATCACCTAAATGAGAAACTAGTAGAAAGCAGCCTTGCTTTTCCTTGATTAACTGGATAGATACTCCATCATCCAAAAACTCAATATCAACAGGTTTAATTTGATCAAGCCATGCAGCCACCTTATCTAGGCCAGCATTAGCAAAGCGTAAGAAATGACGAAAACTATTTAAATGTTTATGTAATTCAATATTATTTTTTCTGGCATATTGTTGCAATTTGGTTAGGTATAACTTGGAAGCTTTACGTTGCTTTATGCCAGTTAACCAAAAATAACTCACAATAGGATACAATAACAAAGAACAACATTTATGACCAAAGCTCCTATAACACCAAAGGAGCAATTTCATACCCCACAACCCTTTACGTTCAGTCTGTTCTGACCAATGTCGATCTTTTACAAAATGGCGTTTAATTAACATTGGCATTTTAGGCAACATAGCAATACATAACCTTGTATGCATCCATGAAATTTTAAGGTTATCTTGCCAAACATTAAAATGTGAGATACCGTCAGTTGGATAAGTAATTTTGGTGGCAACAAATTTAATATTAACCCCTAGCCAATATAATCGCACCATAATTTCTGTATCAAAATCCATGCGCTGGCCTAATTTTTGGTTATTTAATAGTTTCATTGTAGGGTCTAATGGATATACCCTAAAACCACACATACTATCTTTAATTTGTAAGCTTAACGTTTCTATCCACACCCAAAAATGAGTTATATAACGGGCATAAAAACGAGATTTGGGCATAGTATTATCATAAATAGGTTTACCAGAAATTAAATCAGCTGGATATTGTTTAGCAAATGCTAATAGTTTAGGAACATCTGCTAAATCATGTTGATTATCTGCATCTACTTGCAAACAGTGACTATAACCTAATTCCGCTGCAACATAGCAAGCCTTTTTTACAGCAGCACCTTTGCCACTATTCTCAGCTAACTCAATACAACTTAACCATTGATATTGTTTCAATAAATTCACTAAACACTGTTTGGTCAGTTGGTCACTACCATCATCGACCACAATACAAGGTAATTGATAAGTAGCTAATCCAGCCAGTACTTTTGCGAGCAATATGCCATGGTTAAAGCAAGGAATTATAATAACAGGTAAAAAATCAATCTGTTTATGCTCTGTCATAATGTTATTTTACCAGAGCTAGCAATTACATCTTTTACTTTATACTGAAAGGTTAACAGTTGCTTCTCCTTTATTAACTCAATAGCTAAAGTGACTATATCATCAGGAAATAATGGCTGCTGAAACTTTATAACATCCACTCCCTTGAATAAATTACTGTCAACCTGCAAATACTGCTTTGCATATTTCATCACTAAATCTATTTGAGCCACGCCGGGGAAAATAGCTTGTACAGGGAAATGGCCTTTAAACCAAAATAACTCTTTGCTTAAAACCAAAGTTAATTGCAAACTATTTTCATCAATACATTGATAGTGTTTTAATATTGGCAACATTATCTAAATAATTCCTGTAACTCTGGATAAATAATTTTACCCTGAGTATTTTGAGGTAACTCCTCTACTATCCGCCACCGTTTAGGAATAGCAATTAATTCCAACCACTCTTTTAATTGTTGACGTAGAGATCGAAATAATATAACACTCCCCTGTAAAGCTAATTGTTTCTTTCCCTCTTTTGATAATACTAAAACAGCTCCCAATGCTGTCTGTTGTGGTATTTGAAGCACTAATACTACTGCCTCAGAAATAGCTGGCAAATTTTTCAAACGGCGCTCTACCAGAGATAAAGAAACACGGCTTTCCTCTATTTTTACAATATTATCTTTTCTACCTAATAACTCAAAACCATTATCAACTAACTTTATACGATCGGCCAATTGTAATAACTGTTCCTCACAATGAGGAGACTTAACACTTATTGACTGATCTTCATTTTGTATTATATGTATCCCCCCAAAAGGTTGCCAATACTGATTTATTATACTTTGCACTCTAGTTGCTACTATACCTGATTCACTAGAACCATAAATTTCTTGAGGCAATAAATTAAAGCTCTTTTTTACCTGCTGTGCCTGTTCATAAGTCAAAGCACCACCTGCTGAGAATACTAACTTACAATCTACAACAGCGAGCGTTTTATCTAAACGTTTTAAAAAAGCAGGGCTAGACACCACAACCAGAGGCTGTTGCTGATAAACTTGTAATTGCTCATGATACCTTATCATGTCAGCATTAAATGGAATACCCGCAAGCAACGGCAATATAATACGAAACGTTAAGCCATATAAATGTTGATGTGAAACGGTTGCTACTAATTTAGTTTGCTTTAATTTTTCACCAAAATTTTCTAGCAGTAATTGTGATTCTATCACTAATAAATCAATAGCTTTATGAATAGGCTTAGGAATCCCTGTTGAGCCCGAGGTAAATAAGACCAGATATTGTTGTTTAGGCCACACCGGCAGCTTAACCATCGAATGATTGTCAAGTTGCGTGGTATTAATGATTACAAAAGATTCTTCTAAAAGAGATAGATCCGTTAATACCGCATCAAACTGATCTTGTTGCTCTTTTAATACAGCAGGCTTCAAATAACCTAGTAATACAGGCGTTTTACCACAATATAACAAGGCTAAGAAAGCCACCGTAAAATAATAAGCATCCTCAAAATAAAGCGCCCACCGTTGTTGTGGGTGAATACTCAATAATGCTATCAACTGTAATATTGAATTTCTAAACTCTTTTAAAGTAAAAACCTGCTTAGCTCGCCAAGTAATCACCGTATCATCTGGCCGATTATTGTCTAAAATTGCTGCTAATCCCTTTCCCATTATAGTTTTATCTGTTTTTTAGCCACTGTCTAACCAACCACTCTCCGCCTATTAAAATACCTATTAGAAAATAACTAATAGCACCATTATAAAGTGTCCACCATACTAAATTACCTTTAATAATAGTACCAAGTGTAATAGCACCATTCATTATAAAAAACACGCACCAAATAAAAGTGACTTTTCTTGTATAAGCTATGGCTTGTAAAGGAAGATTAGGTTCAGTTAATCTTGCTAATCGTTCAATAATAGGCGGCGGATTAAAAAGTGTATAACTAAATACAATTAAAAATAATACATTAACTATCAAAGGATAATATAGCAGCCATTCATTAGTCCTAAAATACCAACTTAACATGGCTAAACTAATACCAAAAACTACTCCTAGCCTCATTAACCACAAAAAATGTTTAATACTAGTACGCGTAACATATAGCCTGATAGTTAAAATTACAATAAGTAGTGGAGCTACTAACTTAATTCCACCCAGCTTTAAACCAAAATAAACCATAATGGGATAGGCT
>CALYQH010000193.1 GCA_945283395.1 uncultured Ventosimonas sp.
TGCTAAAGAACTGACAGAAAGAGGCTTACGTGTTAAAGTAGACTTGAGAAATGAAAAAGTTGGCTTTAAAATTCGCGAGCATACTTTACAAAAAATTCCTTATTTATTAGTGGTAGGGGATAGAGAAGTTGAAACACAGTCGGTTGCAGTACGTACGCATAATGGTAAGGATTTAGGTTCTATGCCACTTAATGATTTTAATGTATTAGTAACTAATGCTGTTGCACAACGTGGTCGTCATGATTAATTATGAGGTATAGATTATTAAGCAAAACATGAAACAAGACAAAAAGAATCAAACCAAAGCGCCTATTAATGAAAATATAACCGCTCGTGAAGTGAGATTAATTGGAGCGGATGGCCAGCAGAAAGGTATTGTTCCTATTGCTCAGGCACTGGAGGCGGCAGAGGAAGCAAAATTGGATTTAGTAGAAATCTCACCTGATGCTAATCCGCCAGTTTGCAAAGTAATGGATTATGGTAAACATCTATTCGAAAAGAAAAAACAAGCAGCACTTGCTAAGAAAAATCAAAAGCAAGTGCAAGTAAAAGAAATAAAGTTTCGACCAGGGACGGAAGAAGGAGACTATCAAGTTAAATTACGTAGCTTGAGACGTTTCTTAGAAGATGGGGATAAGGCCAAGGTATCATTAAGATTCCGTGGTCGTGAAATGGCCCATCAGGAACTGGGCATGGAATTATTGAAGCGGGTTGAAGAAGACCTTGCAGATTGTGGTTCCGTTGAACAGTATGCGAAGATGGAAGGTCGTCAACTAACTATGGTGTTGGGGCCAACCAAAAAGAAATAACATCTAGGGCATAGGCAGGCCTTACTGTTATTGTTATTAACTCACGTTTTTGGAGTATGAACATGCCAAAGATTAAAATGAAGACTAAAAGTGGTGCTGCAAAGCGCTTTAAAGTAACGGCTGGTGGTGTAAAATTTAAACACGCTTTTAAAAGCCATATCTTAACCAAAATGACTACAAAACGTAAACGTCAATTACGTGGTGCATCATTGTTACATCCATCTGATGTAGCTTCTGTAAAACGTTCTTTACGCTTACGTTAATTGGAGGAGATATAAATGGCTCGTGTAAAACGTGGTGTGGTAGCTCGTGCTAGACACAAGAAAATTTTAAAATTAGCTAAAGGTTATTATGGAGCGCGTTCTCGTGTTTTCCGTGTAGCTAAACAAGCTGTAATTAAAGCTGGTCAATATGCTTATCGCGATCGTCGGCAACGTAAGCGTCAATTCCGTGCTTTATGGATTGCTCGTATCAATGCGGGTGCTCGTATTAATGGCCTTTCTTATAGCCGTTTTATTGCAGGCCTTAAGAAAGCAGCAATTGAAATAGATCGTAAAGTATTAGCTGATTTAGCGGTTAACGAAAAAGCGGCATTTACCGCTATTGTAGAAAAAGCTAAAGCCGCTTTAGCCTAATAGTCTAATTTTAACTATTAATATAAGATAACGGGGTAAGTTTAACTTACCCCGTTATTTTTTTTCTAACTACTAAATGATGAATATAAGCTGGCTATTGCTTAGTATAGTGTCATGTAACCATGTTTTGACTCTTTTTAGGTATCTAGTTAAATTAAAAGAAGATCAATCAGTTAGAGCGCTCCTTATTTTTCTACCTTTTGCTAGGAAGCTAGAGTCATCAATGATAAAATAAATAGAATTTTTAAATTAACATTAAGCAATTAAAAGAACGCCGGGAGGTGTACTATACTTATGACACAAAAAAAACAAATAGAAAACCAACACGTTGGTGAGAGAGTTCAAAAAGTCTTAGCTCGCTTAGGCATAGGCTCGCGGCGTGATATAGAAAACTGGATTACTACTGGACGAGTTAAAGTTAATGGCCAATTGGCTACTCTAGGACAACGCTTACAAGGGCATGAAACTGTGGCTCTAGACGATCGTATGGTCGTTATGAAAGAGCTTGCTCCACAGCGGCGTGTTATTATTTATAATAAACCTGAAGGTGAAATTTGCACCCGTAGTGATCCAGAAGGAAGGCCTACTGTATTTGATCGTTTACCCCGATTAAAAGTAGGACGTTGGATTAATATTGGACGATTAGATATTAATACTTCAGGATTGCTATTATTCACTACAGATGGCGAGTTAGCCAATAGATTTATGCATCCCTCCTATCAAATGGATAGAGAGTATGCAGTGCGCATTAGAGGCGAAGTTACAGATGAGATGATAGACAATCTGAAAAAAGGAGTTATGTTAGAAGATGGCTTAGCACGTTTCTCCGATATTCAGATAGCCCCAGAAGGAGAAGGTTTAAATCGTTGGTATCATTGTGTAGTAATGGAGGGACGTAATAGGGAAGTACGCCGTTTGTGGGAATCGCAAGGGTTAGTAGTAAGTAGATTAAAAAGAGTACGCTTTGGACCAGTTTTTCTAACGGCTAATCTACGTGTGGGGCGTTGGCGGGAAATGGATCAAAAGGAAGTAGATATTTTAGGTGCAGAGGTAGCACTTGAACCCATTGTATTACCTGAATTATCAACTAAGATAAAAGAGCGTATCAATAGAATGCAGCGTAAAATGGTTAAACCTGTTAGACCGTTCAAAAATAAAAAAGGCTCTGCCAAGGTTTCTGTATTAGCTGATAGACCCTCCATAACTAGAAAAAGATACAAAAAAGATTAATAGTTTATTTGGAATAGTTGCGATCTAATCTGTAGTAGTCACGATTAGATCTGGCTTGATTTTTTTCTAAGAGCTGTTTTTCATCATGTAATGTATTCATGGTTGCTCTTAAAAAATAGTTAGCAAAAGCAGAATATATGATATTTAATAGAGCTTATTGAAAGATTATATATCTTCACGTTAGAACCAAAAATAGCTATTAACTCAGTATTTTTTCATTTACTATAGATATAACATAAAATAAATTATAGGTTTTATCATGTCTTAAGAGAGTTAATATCAAGCCGTTTTAATGAATATAGGTACGTGCTTGTAATATATAGATTTTTCCTTGCTTTTCAGCCCATTCTATATCTTGATCTTTATGATGAAAAATATATTTAATTGCTTGTCCTAATGAGGCAAGTTCGGTAATGAGTTTTTTATCAAGAATAGGTTGGGAAGAAGTAATTTTTGTTTCTATCACGCCACCTTGTTCTGAGCCTCGTAAGGCTGTTGTTTCTTCTGATAAGGTAAGTACCTGTATAGCTTTTGACCAGCTTGAATACATAATTTGTTCAGCAATAGCTTGGCCTTCCATAACCTTCATACCAAGTCCACGTTTTGCTGCAATATAGGTAATATAAGGCCGGGTTGTATCAAAAGGGTCGCGAGTGATTAGTACTCCTGATTTATCAGCGTCTATAGTGAGCTGTACCAATACACTCATTTTTATAGCATGATGAGGAATATTCATATTTCTTCTTGTTTCATAGGCTTCATAATTAAACAGTGAAGCCCATACCTGTTTAATCGCATTAATAAATTCATCATGGTTATTGATATTAGGAACACTGGTATAAAGACCTGCACCATTAAAATTTTGAAGATCTTCCGAGTTAGAAGAGCTGCGTATAAATACAGGTTTATTTGCAAGTTGCTTATCCCACTGTATCTGCCATTTATGTCTAATGTTCGTTTTAATAGGCATATTAATAATTTTTTGGCGAAATTGTGCTAATGCTTGCTGTCGAAATTTTAGATTTACCTGAAAAGAGGGATTTTCTTCTAATTGTTTAAGATCCGCCCAAAGCCTGTGTTGTTGCATAAATTGATCATAATAACCAAAGGGTATACAAAAGCCATCTGGCACATTAGCACTAGGCAAAAGGTTGTTTATTTCACCTAGATTGGCTGCTTTATTTCCACAGACAGCAGCATTATTTTGGCGTAATTGTTTTAATGTGAACAGAGTCAAATTAGTAGTATTGACTTTAGGTACTTTAATAGGTGGTATAGTCTTTACTTTATCGGGTTCTGTGATTTTGGTAACGGT
>CALYQH010000194.1 GCA_945283395.1 uncultured Ventosimonas sp.
ACATCTTTCGTGTGCTAGTTATCCCTTTGTAAAATATTCATATTAGCTGCATTGCCTTCTATTACGGTATAACCCATCTTTCTTGCTGTATCCACCCTAAAATGGGCATTCTCGATAATCACTAAGGGAATACCTTGCTCAGATAAACGTTGGCTTGTTAAATAACCAACTCGACCATAACCTATTATGACAGCGTGGTTAATGTCAGTAACTGATTGAATATCATCGTCATCATGATGGCTAACAGTTGTTTCAATAATTGCTGATGTATCTGTAATATCAATAGTTTTATTTACTAAAGTCATTTCTCGCTGATCTAAGATAGATTGGAAACGATCAAGCAGGACAAATAATAGCGGATTCACTAAGATAGATAAAATAGCGCCAGCTAAAATTAAGTCATAACCTTCTTTAGGTAATAAGCTATAGCTAATACCCAATCCAGCTAGAATAAAAGAAAATTCTCCTATTTGCGCTAAGCTAACGGAAATAGTTAGTGCCGTTGTTGTTGATTTACCAAATGCTTTAACGATTAGGAAGGCTACAATAGATTTCCCTACTATGATAATCAAGAACGTGGCTACTACCATAATAGGGTGAACAAGTAAAATTTTAGGATCAAATAACATGCCTACTGAAACAAAGAAAAGAACAGCAAAAGCATCTCGAAAGGGTAAAGAATCCTCTGCAGCTTTATGGCTTAGCTCAGATTCATTTAGTACCATACCTGCGAAGAAAGCTCCTAGTGCAAAGGACACACCAAATAATTCAGAAGCGCCAAAAGCTATCCCCATAGCAATGGCTAATACTGAAAGGGTGAATAGCTCTCTAGAACCCATTCCTGCAACGGATTCTAATAGCCAGGGAATGACGCGACGACCAATTAACATCATCAGTATGACGAAAGCAGCTACTTTGGCTAAAGTAATTGATAATTGATAAAAAACAGTCTGTTGTTCAGGATTAGTTGAAGTGACAGTAGTAATAGTTGTTTCTGGTGTTCCGCCGCCCAATATATGAGCTAAAGCAGGTAGTAATACTAATGCTATTACCATCAATAAATCTTCCACAATAAGCCATCCAACTGCAATTTTGCCACGACGGCTATCTATCAATTGTCTTGATTCTAAAGCTCGAAGTAAAACTACAGTACTAGCTACAGAAAGAGCTAAACCAAAAACTAATCCTGTTCCTACTGTCCAACCTAAACACCAAGAAAGTCCCATACCCATTAAGGTAGTAACAATTATCTGACTTATTGCACCAGGGATAGCAATATTTTTTACTGACATTAGATCTTTAATAGAGAAATGTAGACCTACACCAAACATCAGTAAAATAACACCTATTTCAGAGATTTCATGAGATAGATCTTTATGTCCCACGAAAAAAGGAGTGTAAGGGCCAACGCATATTCCAGCTAATAAATAGCCTACTAATGAAGACATTCTTAATCGTTGGGCTATGCTGCCTAATATAAGCGCTAAGACAAACCCCATAGATATAGTTGCAATAAGGGGGGTATGCATTATTAATTCTCCTTATTGAGATGAAAAAATCAAACTAATGGTGTAGTTTACCTGATTTTTTTATATAAGCTATTATTGCAGGATCATATTACTATAATAAATGTTATATATTTAAGTTTAATTTATACAATTAAGTTTTTGATAAGAATTATCTATTATAACTAGATAATGTCATCATGCTTTCTCATGCTATTATATTTATTTTCAAGTTTTTGCCTAATTTGTCGGCGTTCTTTAGCTTGTTGGAAACGTCTGATACCATCAGTAGTGGTAGGAGTAAGGGTAGGAACTTTGATGGGGTTGCCATCATCACCCAACGCGACCATAGTAAAAAAGCAGCTATTAGTGTGACGTATACTACGTTCTTTAATATTTTCTGTCATTACTTTAATACCTATTTCCATCGAGGTGTTTCCTGTATAATTTACAGATGCGAGAAAGTGTACTAATTCACCCACATGAATAGGTTCCCGAAAAATTACTTGATCAACAGAAAGTGTTACAGCATATCGGCTCGCACAGGTATATGCCACTTCATCTAATAATTTAAGTAACGTTCCACCATGAACATTGCCTGCACAATTGGTCATGTCTGGGGTCATTAATACCGACATAGAGAGTTCAGCATTACCTGGTATTAGCATCTAGATGTTTCCTTGATAATGATTAACAATAAACCGTTAATTTTAATCTTTAAATAGTTGGATATAATAGCATTAAATTTAAATTTTCTATTAAAATGTAGCATAATGATTATGTTTTGTAATGATAAACCAATAATAGGAGGCCATGTTGCATCACGCTACTAGTTTTCTTCAAGATTTGGCTATTCTTATGTTA
Organism: uncultured Ventosimonas sp.; assembly: GCA_945283395.1. GTDB lineage: Bacteria > Pseudomonadota > Gammaproteobacteria > Pseudomonadales > Pseudomonadaceae > Entomomonas. Next base: position 2,370 of record CALYQH010000194.1, read on the forward strand.
TTTGCAGGTGTTTCTATCGTTATTTTCAGCCGATTAAAACAGCCTGCCGTATTAGGCTATATTGTTGCTGGTTTTTTGATAGGCCCTTATTTCATCAAACCTGGTCTTATCCATAATAAGGAAAGCATAGAGACTCTTTCCCAATTAGGGGTTATTTTCTTAATGTTTTGCTTAGGGCTTGAATTTAGTATTAGAAAGCTATTTTCTGTTGGTGCAACAGCATTCATGGCTGCCTTAATAGAAATATTTGTAATGATTTGGATAGGTCGTGAAATTGGCCGTTTTTTTGGTTGGGGTAAATTGGAACCATTGTTTTTAGGCGCCATGTTAGCTATTTCCTCAACTACTATTATAGTAAAAGCACTTAACGATTTGAAAATGAAGCACGAGCGTTTTGCACAGCTTATTTTTGGAGTGTTAATAGTTGAAGATATGCTAGGTATAGGTATTATTGCACTCTTATCAGGCATTGCAACATCAGGAGGAGATATAGGTGCTACTGGTGTAATAGCTACTATCAGTAAATTAGTTTTATTTATGGTGGTCTCACTAGTAGTAGGTATTACGATGGTACCTCGTATATTAGCTTATATAGCTCGGCTGCAAAGTGATGAGATGATGTTGGTAAGCGTTCTAGGATTGTGTTTTGGTTTTTGCTTATTAGTTATATACCTTGATTATAGTGTAGTGCTTGGTGCTTTTTTAATAGGCGCTATTATGGCGGAATCTCGCCAATTAGTTCAAATAGAACGTATTATCGAACCAGTTCGAGACATGTTTAGTGCCATTTTTTTTGTGACCATAGGCATGTTAATAGATCCTAGCATTTTACAACAATATAGTGTAGAAATTTTAGTTATTGCTATTGCGGTTATTATTGGGAAAGTTTTTTCTTGTAGTTTGGGTGCATTCATTGCAGGTAATCAAGGAAGAACTTCATTAAGAGTAGGGATGGGGTTATCACAAATAGGTGAGTTCTCCTTTATTATTGCAGCGTTAGGCATTAGTTTAAAAGTAACAGGAGAATTCCTTTATTCGATAACGGTAGCTGTATCTGTTATTACGACCTTAACTACCCCTTACTTAATAAAAGCGGCTGACCCTTTAACAAAGATCTTAGGTAAATTTTTTCCAACACCTATTGCTAAAGTGTGTAACGCATATACACAATGGGTTGATCATATTAGACTACATGGTGATAAAGCTGTTCTAGCCGCTATGATTAAGCGCATTATTTTACAAGTAGGGGTAAATTTAGCTTTAGTTACTGCGATTTTTTTAGGGGTAGCCTATTTTATAGATCCTTTAAGCAATTGGTTAGATAAATGGATAGATGCTGTGGATTATCGTAAAGCGGTGATTTGTTGTGTTACTCTGATTATTTCTTTACCATTTTTAATAGCAGCCTATAGAAAGCTTAAAGCGCTGTCTATGTTATTAGCCGAAATGAGTTTAAAAGGAAGTAATATAAGGTTGCAAAAGGTAATTGCTGAGGTTATTCCAGCACTTTCCATAATAGTAACTTTATTATTATTATCTGCTTTATCGTCAACTATTTTACCTTCGCGCGATTTATTAGTGATTGTATTAATAGTTATTGCTATATT
>CALYQH010000195.1 GCA_945283395.1 uncultured Ventosimonas sp.
CTGCCTTATTGCAAATGCATTTTGCTGCCACATTGTTTGGCGTATCGGGAATTTTTGGATACCTGATCATTGCTGATTCAGTAACTATAAGTATGGGCCGTTCTTTTTTTGCAGTAATAGCTCTTACATGGCTATGCTTTAAATTTCGCTTTATTCCATGGCGTATTTCATTGAAAGCTTTTTATGCGTTGTTAATAACAGGGATATTATTAACTGGTCATTGGGTTACATTTTTTTACGCTATCAAAATAGGCAATATTGCGGTAGCCACATTAGGCTTTGCTTGCTTCCCTGCTTTTGTCACTTTATTTGAAATGCTATTTTTCAAAGAAAAAATTTCGTCTTCTGAATATAGTTTACTTATTTTTGTATCAATTGGTCTTATCTTAGTGACACCTTCTTTTAACTTTAATAATAATGCCACTTTAGGTCTTTTTTGGGGCATAATTTCGGGAATTCTTTATGCATCTACCGTTGTTATAAATCGTTACAATCTTTCTAAAACTACAGGAGTACAAGCTTGCTGGTGGCAATGCCTAGTTGTATTTGTTACATTATTGCCTGTTACCATTACTAGCTTACCTAATGTTCCTCCTTTAGATTTGCTATGGATTGCCTGCTTAGGTCTATTTTGTACTGGCCTTTCCTATTATTTAGTTATCAACAGCCTCTCTACAATTAAGGCTAGAACAGCTTCCATTATCATAGCATTAGAACCTGTCTATGCTATTCTCACGGCATGGCTATTGTTTAATCAACAACCCACTATCAGAACTATTATCGGCGGCTTTATTATTATCTTAGCTGTAATTTGGGCTGGCATACAAAAAGCATCACCAAATGAAATTTAAAACTTATTAAGAAGTAATTAAAAAAAAATATCTTTGTAAAAATTCAATTCCCAGATTAGCAATCTGACCAATAGCAAATATCTATTATTCAGTTATTAAAATAACATATTGATCTTACATAATTAAATAACTTCAATTGTGTTTGAATAGGCACTTACCAAAACAGTAAACAACATAAACAATTTACTATCGTTATCGACTTTTACTTTTTCACTCAGTAATGAGCAACTATGTTTAAGTCACTTATCTCATAAATTTTTTAGTAGTTGTTACCTTAATAGCAGCTGAAGGCAGATTCTTTCTGCCTTCATACCCATTAATGATGGTGACCACCAGCCCCATGAATATGACCATGTGCTAGCTCTTCCTCGGTTGCTTCACGGACATCAGCCACTTTTACCTTAAAGTTTAAACGTTGTCCAGCTAGAGGATGATTACCATCAACAGTTACATTATCCCCTTCAATGGTACGAATAACCACTACTTGAGTTCCACCATTAGGAGCAGAAGCATGAAATTGCATACCTGGTTCTAACTTCTCAACTCCTTGAAAAGCGCTACGTGGAACAACAGCCACTAATTCTGCTGAATACTCGCCATAGCCATCATGTGGTTCTATAGTCACTTCTAATTCATCTCCAGCCTTTTTACCCTCAAGCGCCTTTTCAAGACCTGGAATAATATTATGATAACCATGCAAATAAGCTAATGGGGCATGCTCTGTAGAACTATCTATAACATCTCCCGCATCATTAGTTAAAGTATAATCAATATAAACAGCTTTTTTAGGTTCAATCTGCATAATGGTCAATAGCCTTATTTTTCAAAATTAAAGAGCTATATTACCTTGCTTAACTTAATATATCGAATAAAAAATCAAGTAACTTAAGTAATTGAAATATAAATTATAATCCTATTTATACCTCTATGGTCTTACTAGCTAAGTCTAATAATAAGGAAGAGGTTTTATTGCTTTTTATCTCTTTATACTTATTAACTAATTAATTTGTATTATGAGTCTAGCTATAATAAATAATTTATTGATTATAAAAAAATAATAAAATTGCAGGCTGATATCAACTGCATAGAAAAAGAAAATTAATTCTTTCGGCACAGATATTGCAATATTTCCTTATTAAAAGACACAATTTTCCACAAAATCAGTAGGTTTTTTATTTTATCTGCTCAATATTGTTACTATAATATATTTTTTATATGTTATATATATATATTTCAATTCACTATATAGAAATAGGTAATTAACACATGTCTCCAAATAACATTCTAGTCATCAACTGTGGCAGCTCATCCTTAAAATTCGCACTAGTCAATCCCAACCAGAATGAATTTGCCATTTCAGGTCTTGCTGAACGTTTAAACTCTCCACATGCAATGATTACATGGAAACAAGGAAGTGACAAAAATAGTCTACTTATTCCTGATGGAGATCATAAAGATGCCCTCTCTCAAATAATGCCTTATGTACAAGAAGTATGCCAAGGTAATTTAGATGGCATAGGACACAGAGTTGTTCATGGTGGCACCCATTTTACTGCCCCCCATAAGATCACACCAGATGTACTATCTGAAATAGAACGTATATCTCCTTTAGCCCCATTGCATAACCCTGCTGCTTTACAAGGCATACATGCTGCATTAGAGGTATATCCAGACTTATTACAAGTAGTCGTATTTGATACGGCATTTCATCAAACTATGCCTGAGCATGCTTTTCGTTATTGCTTACCTGAAAAATATTATGTTGAGAACAACATTCGACGCTATGGTTTCCATGGTACTAGCCACCGTTATGTAAGCCGTCAAACAGCTAAATTCTTAAATTTAGATATAGGCGATAGCCATTGGTTATCGGCTCATCTAGGCAATGGTTGCTCTACCTGTGCTATTTCTAATGGTCAAAGTTTAGACACAAGTATGGGATTAACTCCACAAGAAGGCCTTTGTATGGGAACTCGTAGTGGCGATGTAGACCCAGGTTTGTTTGGGCATTTGATACGTACGCTTAATATGACTAGTAATGAAATTGATGATCTTTTAGCTAAACAAAGCGGTTTACTAGGTCTTTCTGGATTATCAAATGATATGAGAACTCTAGAAGCAGCTAGAGAGCGTGGTCACAAAGAAGCTACCATAGCAATCGAAGTATTCTGCTATCGTTTAGCTAAATCTTTAGCATCAATGGCTTGCGCATTACCTCGAATTGATGGTTTAATCTTCACAGGCGGAATAGGTGAAAATTCTCCATTAGTTAGAGGACGTACCGTTTCTTGGTTAAAACTATTTGGTTTTGATATGGATAGTGAAGCAAATGCTAAATTTGTAGGTGGTAAGACAGGACTAATTAGTACTGCTAACTCGACTCCTATTATCGTCACTCCTACTAATGAAGAACGTCAAATAGCGTTAGACACACTATTATTCTTAGAAGATAAACAATAAGAAAATGAAGGAGAGATATACCGTGCATGTTTTTTTTGTAGCCTCAGCAAACATTGGGACGGATCTAACATCAACTTGTTTAGGGCTACTGCAAGCCCTTAAAGATAAAGGTTTAAAAGTAGGTTTTTGTAAACCGCTGGCAAATTATTATGATAAAGACACAAGTCCCGAGTACTCAACTGAATTGATCAAAAAAACATTTGGTATAATCTCTCCTAAGCCGCTATCTCGCAACTTTATTGAACAACGCTTAAGCAGCGATCAATTAGATGTTCTTCTAGAAGAGGCCAATAATCTTTTTCAACAGGCATCAGTTGATAAAGATATATTAATCATTGAGGGTATGGAAGCTACCCAGCAAACTAATTATGCCAATTACATTAACTTTGTATTAGCACAAAGTCTCAGTGCAGATATAATTTTAGTGACCACCCCGAAAGAGAATAAAGAGTTAGCTGAATTGATTAACTCTATCGAAATTCAAGCCCATGGTTTTGGTGGTCCGAAAAATGATAAGTTGATTGGTGTTATTATCGATGATATCAAGGAAGAAGCTAACCAAGATACTCTCAAACAACAGCTAATAAATTCAGCACCACATCTTTTTAATGATGATTTTAAAATATTAGGGTGTAATTCTTGGGCTGCCAAGAATTACAC
>CALYQH010000196.1 GCA_945283395.1 uncultured Ventosimonas sp.
TGTTGAGGAATAGCTAACCTAACATCAACTTGCTGTTGAATAAGTTGTGATGATTTTGCTGCCAATAATTTATTAATTAGCGTGATAACTGAAACGGTGGATATATCTTCAAGCGCTTGACGTTGCTCCACCATGCTAAGATTAAGCAATCGATCCACCAATTTCTGTAATCTATCACTTTCATTTTCAATATTATTCAGGAAATGATTTCGCTGATCTGTTGGCATATCTTGCCGTAATAATTCAGTAGCCCCTCTAATGGCTGCTAATGGACTTTTAAGTTCATGGGTTAACGTTTGCACATATCGTTCTACGTAATTTTTTCCATCTAACTCCATACGCATTTGTTCAAGTGCTTTAGCTAATTGGGTTAGCTCTCCACCATAAAATAATGGCGGGGTAGCTCGCTCTCCTTTACTAACCGCATTAGCATAAAGCGTCAATCTTTTAAGTGATGCGCCTAACCACCATGCTAATAAAGCACCAACCGCTAATCCAGCTAGAATAAGCGTAATACCAAAAAAACTTAGTTGTGCTTGCGCCTTGTTAATATAAGGGGTGACAGTATCATTAGGCTTTCCTACAGTGAGCACCCCTAATATTTTGTCATGATCTTTAATAGGTGCCGCTACATACATAACAGTAGAACTATCATCGGTTGGGATGGATCTACTTGTCCTAGCTCCGTAATATCCGTGAAGCGTTAAATAAACATCGCGCCAATGAGAGTAGTCTTTACCTACATCTTTACCGGTTGAATCAAATAATACTATACCTTTATCATCGGTAATATAGATACGTAATGCTACAGAGCTTTTATGTACCCCCCAGATAATGGCATTAGGATTACGCTGTTGATAAGCTTCTAATTTTTTTTGGAGATTTTGATGATTTATTCTATGTTGCTCATTCGCATCATCCACCACCCATTCTGCTAATAAATTAGCCGTATCTACTAAAGATTCCTCGGTAGTTTGCCTAACACTAGGATAAATCTGATTAGAAAATAAATACAACATAAAGTAACCACACAGGGCTACAAATAAAAAATAAAATAAAAAAATACGCTTAGCTAATGCCATAGATACCTACGAGCTAGGCTCATAACTATAACCAAAACCTCGATGGGTCCGGATAGCTTCTACAGAATTATCAATTTCTCTAATTTTAGCTCTAATAGCTTTTATATGACTATCTATATTACGCTCATAGCCAGCGTCTACTGATATCCCCAAGGCATCTAATAATTGTTCTCTAGTAAATACTCTGTTAGGTTGCGAAATGAGTTGTTGTAATAAATTAAACTCATGCCGAGTTAAATTGAGCGGCTGTTGATGCAAATAAATGATATAACGGTCATTATCCACAACAAATAAATTATCAGTAGCAACTTTCTCTACACTTTTAGTGCTCAGCAGGGTTCGTTTTAAAATAGCCTTTACACGTGCCGCCACTTCACGCGGGCTAAAAGGCTTAGTCACATAATCATCTGCGCCAATTTCAAGACCTATTACCCTATCTATTTCAGTGTCTCTAGCGGTTAAAAAAATAACCGGCACATCAGAAAAACGCCTTAACTGTTTACACACTTCAAAACCATTTAAATCAGGCAAACCTATATCTAAGATCCATAAATCAGCGGGTTGCTTTTGTTGTTGAATAATTGCTTCACTGCCTAAGGTTAACCAGTGACAGTCAAAACCTTCATGTTGTAAAGCATATAATAAAGTATCAGCAATAGCTGCTTCATCTTCTATGATGAAAATGCGCTGCATAGTCTTTTTTAACCAATCATTAGCCTTTTTAAAATGGCTAGTTTACCCCAATATGTTGGGCTCACCTACCATTAATTTGCAGGAGAGTTAATCATAGTAATGATTTTAATCATTAATTATTTGAATGCTATAATTTGCCAGCAGACCCTCATAACATTTTATTTTATGTTAATACCTTATTACTTTATCTTTCACTAACAAACTCGTATCATTAACTTATCTTAGCGCTCTAGGGTTAGGGTAATGGAACAACAACTCAACGCTTATTATCAATTTATTAAGCAACGGTTAATTACATTAACTAAAACTCCCAACAACCGCCAAATACAGATGGTGATTAAGCTCCACTTAGCCCAAATTATTGCTTTTCAACACGAAAGATTAATTCATTTGCTAGTGACTTTATTTTTTGCTGGGTTGTTGTTAGTGTTTATACTCTGTAGCTTCTTGTGGGCTATTTGGCAATTCTTAGCGTTAGACATTATTTTAATAGGCTTATTAGCTTGTTATATTAAACATTATTTCTGTTTAGAAAATACTAATCAAAAACTTTACCCTATCACAGCGCAATTATTTGATTTACTAGCATCAACCCTTAGCATACAAAAAGATAACTAACTTACCCCTTTAAAAAGATAAATTTGACACTATGTTATAATACAAAAGTTAATTACACTATCCGTTATTTTGCAGTAAATATTAAGTAACTTTATGCAAAATAGCATCTAGCTGGAGCAAGCATGACAGAACTTTTACAGACGGTTAGTAACCAGTTGCTTATACCTAATGGATTAGCTATTGATAATTTACCAAACATTTTAGCAGTTGCTATGGGTAAAGGGATTGATACTGCTGATTTATATTTTCAGCATGCTATTATGGAAAGCTGGGCTTTAGAAGATGGCATAGTTAAACAAGGTACCTTTAATGTTGACCAAGGCGTTGGTATTAGATCTCAATCTTTAGAAAAAACTGGTTTTGCTTTTAGTAACAGCTTAACAAAAGAGACATTACAACAAGCAGCCTCTGCAGCAAAATCTATTGTTAACCGTGGCCAATCAGGACGTATCCAAACCTTTAGCCAAGTAGCGGCCAATAGCCTTTATATGGCTAAAAATCCATTAGACGTACTAGCCAGAGAAAATAAAGTTGCTTTATTAAAACAAATAGATCAACAAGTAAGGTCGCTAGACCCCCTTATTCAGCAAGTAACTGTCAGCTTAACAGGGGTATGGGAACATATTTTAATAGCTTCTAGCGATGGCGATTTAGCAGCCGATATTCGCCCTTTAGTACGCTTTAATGTCAGTATAATTGTTGAACAAAATGGCCGTCGAGAAAGTGCTAGTTATGGTGGTGGCGGCCGTAGCGATTATAGCTATTTTCTCCAAGAAGATAGGGCAATGAGTTACGCTAAAGAAGCATTAAGGCAAGCACTTATTAATCTAGAAGCCATTCCTGCGCCAGCAGGTACACTACCAGTAGTATTAGGCTCAGGTTGGTCAGGGGTATTATTGCATGAGGCTGTTGGGCATGGTTTAGAAGGAGACTTTAACCGCAAAGCTAGTTCCGCTTATAGTGGTAAAATAGGTGAAAAAGTAGCCTCTTCTTTATGTACTATAGTGGATGATGGAACCTTAGCTAATCGAAGAGGATCATTAACAGTTGATGATGAAGGCACACCAACTCATTGTACGACATTAATAGAGCATGGCATATTAAAAGGCTATATGCAAGATAAGCTGAATGCCCGACTTATGAAGCAACAACCAACTGGCAATGGCCGTCGCGAATCATATGCTTACCTTCCCATGCCACGTATGACTAATACCTATATGTTAGCAGGAAAGAGTGAACCAGAAGAAATTATTCGCTCTGTCAAGCGAGGTATCTACTGTGCACGTTTAGGCGGTGGTGATGTAGATATTACCAATGGTAAGTTTGTATTTTCCACCAGTGAAGCTTATTTAATTGAAAATGGCCAATTAACCGCTCCTATTAAAGGAGCTATGTTAATAGGCAATGGCCCTGAAGTGATGAATCAAGTATCAATGGTAGGAAATGATTTGGCATTAGATAGTGGTATCGGGACTTGTGGTAAAGACGGACAATCCGTTCCTGTAGGAGTTGGCCAACCTACTTTAAAAATAGATGCTATTACCGTAGGTGGCACGGGGCTATAGGTTAAGATTACT
>CALYQH010000197.1 GCA_945283395.1 uncultured Ventosimonas sp.
GTATCATTAATAGGCTTACACAATATCCAAAGATTGATACTTCAATAGCCGTCAATTTAAAATTAAAATGTAGTTTATTTGTAGGGTTGAGATTAGCTGATGTAATAGATCAAATCAAATATGATGATCTACATCAGCAGCTGATTAGTGGACAAGAAAAGCTTGATAACTAATTGTTAATAGTTTTGCCAACCACCTATTTCTTTCCATAAATTTACGATATTGCAAAATAATTCAGCTGTTTTCTCCGTATCATAACGGGCAGAATGAGCTTCTTTCTGATCAAAATCAATGCCAGCAACCTCACAAGCTTTTGCTAATACAGTTTGCCCATAGGCTAAACCTGCTAATGTAGCTGTATCAAAGCTTGAAAATGGATGAAAAGGATTACGTTTAGCATCAGTGCGGGCTATTGCTGCATTTAAAAAACCTAAATCAAAACTACTGTTATGACCTACTAAAATAGCTCTTTTACAATCATTAGTTTTAAGAGATTTACGAACACCCTTAAATATTTCTGCCAGTGCAAAGTCTTCTTTGACAGCCATACGAAGTGGATGATTAAGTTTGATTCCTGTAAACTCTAATGAACTTGCCTCGATATTTGCTCCTTCAAAAGGTTCTACTCGATAAAAATAGCTATGCTCTGGATAAAGTAAACCACTATTATCCATACTGATAGTTGTTGCAGCTATTTCTAGCAAGGCGTCTGTTGCAGCATTAAAACCACCAGTCTCAACATCTACTACGACAGGTAAGTAACCTCTAAACCGATAAGCCATAGGGTGCTTAACATTGCTTGCGATAGTTTCTTCAAAAAAATTATTATCCATAGGATCGTTATTCATGGGTATTCTCATTTAAGCATTGCCACTGGATAATTTCTCCAGCACGCAAAGGTATTAATTGCTCATCTCCAAAGGGTATGGTATAGGGTGCTTGCCAGTTTCTACGTACTAAAGTAATAGTATCTTGATTGGCAGGCAATCCATAAAAATTAGGGCCAAAATAACTGGCAAAATTTTCTAATTTATCTAAGGCATTAGCTCGATCAAAGGCTTCTGTATATAATTCTATGGCAGCATAAGCCGTATAACAACCAGCACACCCACAACTAGCTTCTTTCTTAAATTGAGGATGTGGAGCTGAATCGGTACCTAAAAAGAATTTAGGATTACCACTGATGGCCGCTTTAATTAACGCTTGTTGATGGCTATTACGTTTCATAATAGGTAAACAATAATAATGAGGTCGTATACCTCCTACTAACATATCATTCCTATTATATAGTAAATGATGTGCAGTAATAGTGGCAGCTATGTTTACCGGAGCCTCTAAAACAAAGTCTATCGCTTCTTTAGTAGTAATATGCTCTAAGACTATTTTAAGGTTGGGAAACTCTTTAACCAATTGGTTTAATTGTTCATCAATAAAGTATTTTTCTCTATCATAAATATCTATATCAGGTCGAGTAATCTCACCATGAACTAATAAAGGTAGGCCATAGTCAGCCATTGTAGCTAAAGTAGGGTAGATGGCTGTTAATGAGGTAACGCCTGAGTCTGAGTTAGTGGTAGCGCCAGCTGGATAAAGTTTAGCAGCATAGATATTACCGCTTTCTTTGGCTATTTTAATATCATTAGATGAAGTGTTATCAGTAAGATAAAGTGTCATTAAAGGCTGAAATTGACTGTTATTAGGACACTCATTAAGAATTCGTTGTTGATAACAGGTAGCTTGTTGAGCATTCTTGATGGGGGGAATTAGATTAGGCATAACAATAGCTCGGCCAAATGTTCTAGCTGCATCTTTAACTGTTTGTTTTAAGGCTTTTCCATCTCTTAAATGAATATGCCAATCATCAGGACGAGTTAACTTAAGAATATTGTTCATGAATGATTAAAATAGATTAATAGCTATCTAAATAATGTGTTATTGACCAATTATGTAACTACTATATCATAATTTATAGAATATTCATTATGAGAGAATTAATGCTTTTTTGTCATGCTTATTTGATAATAGAATTTTATCTTTTAATGAAAGACTATAAGGTCCTCCTTGTTTACTTTACTAAAAATGATTATATTCAAATTAGCTAATTAAATTGTGTTTTTTTACTAGGCAATGTGATTAGTTAAAGAGTGAAGCTATCAAAAGTGTTCGTATTTGTTTATTAAAAAATAACAATAATTCTGAGTAGAAAGGGCCAGGAATAACTAATTGTTGAGATTATTTATTAGCTCTGTAATGGAATGTAGAAGTCTTGCTTTATATTTGATATAGAGCTTGTTAATATAGTAGGCAAACAGACCGTATGTTAAATGGATTACACATTTAATTGATATTTAACAGGTAATTATGAGCATTAATATAAATCTATTAACTATCCGCGACTATATCAGATGGGCTGTTTCTCAGTATCATCAGCAGGGTTTGTTTTTTGGCCATGGTAATGATAATGCTTGGGATGATGCTAGGCAGCTAATATTGGGGTATTTAAGTTTACCTTTTGATTTACCTGAAGCTTATTTAGATTGTCATTTAGAGACAAGTGAACAAAATGAACTTAGGCTATTATTACAAAAACGCATAGAAGAACGCATTCCTACTGCTTATCTACTAGGAGAGGCTTGGTTTTGTGAACGACCTTTCTATGTAGATGAGCGAGTACTTATTCCTCGTTCACCCATAGGTGAACTGATCATGAAGCAATTTAACCCTTTTTTATCAGAGGCTCCGAAACGAATCCTGGACTTGTGTTGTGGTTCAGGTTGTATAGGAATAGCCTGTGCTCAGCAGTTTGTTAAGGCTGAAGTAATATTAGCTGATTTATCTTATGGAGCCATTGAAGTAGCAAATCTGAACATTGAGCGATATCATTTAGAGGATAGAGTTTATACTGTACAGGGAAATTGTTTTAGTAGTTTGCCAAATCAACGTTTTGATTTGATAGTTTCTAATCCACCTTATGTTGATGCTGAAGATATGGCAGATATTCCACCTGAATATCAATATGAACCTGAGTTAGGGCTAGCTGCTGGTGAAGATGGATTAGATATAGTTCGAATTATCCTAGCTCAAGCAGCAAACCATTTAACTGAAAATGGTTTGCTCATCGTTGAGGTGGGTAATAGTGCTATTCATGTTGAACAGCTTTATCCTGAGGTAGATTTTACTTGGTTAGAATTTAACCAAGGCGGGCAAGGTGTATTATTGTTAACCGCTAAGCAATGTTCAACTTACCAACTACTATTTGAAAAAGCATTAACATAATTTATTCATGTTAATCTATAAATTTAATTTAAAAATTATTAAGTGTTGTCTATTATTATCAATTTATTGTTTTACTTGAAGGAGTTATTTATATGATTTTTATTCCTTTTATATATAAAGTTATTTTAAAAGCATGGTAAGCATAGTTGCTTTTATAATTAATCCTAAAAAAGATTGGAAAAACTTGCTAGTGAAAATAAAAAGTAGTAGTATTTCACACTTATTTAAATTGGTGCTTCTATTAAGCTCTAAAACTAACCACTTATTTTAACCGTTTATTAATTAAAGGTAACATCTGAATGCCTGCTGTTAAAGTCAAAGAAAACGAACCTTTCGATGTAGCATTACGTCGTTTTAAGCGCGCCTGTGAAAAAGCTGGCGTTTTAGCTGAAGTGCGTAGTCGTGAATTTTATGAAAAACCTACCGCTGAACGTAAACGTAAAAAAGCAGCAGCTGTTAAGCGTCACGCTAAGAAAGTTTCACGTGAGCAACGCCCAACAAAACATAATTATTAATATGTTTTGTAGCTTAAGTTATTAAGCTTAAATTCTTAAAAGTTTTAAGTAAAAGCTCCAGTCTCAAGAGAGAGTGGAGTTTTTACTTTTAGGTAGGTTGCACTACACTTATGGCTGGTCTTATTCCTCAATCTTTTATAGATGACTTATTAAACCGCTTAGATATTAT
>CALYQH010000198.1 GCA_945283395.1 uncultured Ventosimonas sp.
GGTACAGCAGCGAATGCCCCATAAATAAGTTGATAACTATGGAATGTTTGAACATACAAACCAAATAAAAACTTGGCCGTTTCTATGAAAATAGCGGTCACAAAACCACTAATAAAAGCGTGGGAGAGTGGCACCCTCGTGTTAGGAATAGCTGAATAGATAAGAGTGAACCCCAATACACTCAACAACAGAGGACTATAACGTAATACTCCTGAAATAGTCGCCGAATCAGATATTACTGTAAGAGACATAATATAGCCACTGACCGCAAAACCTGCACCTATTAAAATAGGACCTAAACTTAAAAGAGCCCAATATAATAAAAATCTTTGTAACCCATAACGTGGCTTTTTTACTCGCCAAATACTGTTAAATGCTTGTTCTATTGTGACCAACATCATAAAAGAAGTTGCAATTAGAAAAATGACCCCTATCCAAGTAAGTTGTCTTGCTTGGGAAACAAAATCCTGTAAATAATCTTGTATTTTATCGCCAGCTGAAGGCAGAAAATTGTCCACAATAAACTTTTGAATTACCCCACTGACATCTTGCAGTTGTGGAATACCTGATAACATCACAAACAACACTGTTAGCATAGGCACTACAGCAAATAACGTTGTGTAAGTTAATGAGCCAGCATTTTGAGTTCCCCGGTCCTCAAAAAAGCGTTTAATCACAAAGTAAACAAAATCGTAACAGTCTAGTAATTTATTCCACATTCTATTCCTTTATCTTGTTAAGCAAGTAAGATAAGGTATCATCATCTCAATTAGTTACTCAAGAAACAAGTTGAAATTACTTATACTATGATCTAATAATGATTTTAATACGAAAAAATGTATTCTAACATAATACTCATTGCTCAAAATCCAGAGCGGCTCTCGAGATACCTCATCAACAAGCGGTCGAGCTTGAGCTTGTGATGCATTACCTTGAAATACCACCTGACAAGAAAATCTTAATTAGCTTATTAAAAAATTATTAAGAGCATTTTTACATAAGTGATAACAGTACACTCTGTAATTTAAAGATTAATTAATATCATCTATACAATTAATATCTATCATTTATTTGTGATGGTTTAATAAAAAATGTTGGTATAGCAAATAAAGAAAAGTATTGTAAGCCTACAATATACCTCTCGCTATTCATTGCTATGCAATAAGGTTGCGTCAGGTAATTTATCAGGGGTAAAAATATCTGAAGAAGTACAACCAAATCTTAAAAGTAATCCTATACTAACAATAAATAGTACGATTTTATTAAAGTAAGTTTTCATTATTTTTTAAGGTATTTTCTTAAACACCAAACCTCCATATAAATATTTCAAAAAATCACCTAAGGTAATTGCTGGCCTCAAGTTACTTATACCTCCCAATGTAAACAATTGCAACTTTACTAGTTCTGTTAGAGGAGTGTTTGATGTCACTAAAGAGCCTCCCGATGTTTCTAGTGGGCTTTCCCAAACCATCCAATGAGACTTATACACAACACCTAGGGGGTTAAGCATACCAGTACCTATCAAAGTGACAACATGGTTACTATTACCAACATAACTACTTAAATTAACAGCATCCTGCTGATTACTGTGAGTAATACTAATATTATTGAAAATTCGTTCTGCATTTATTTTTCGATGCCATGCTTTGATTTTTTATCACATAGCAATTACTGATAACATCCCAAACAATACTGTTAACGGCGTATTATTTAATGTACTTTAAACAGAATTAATATTTAAAGTGGCGGTTGTGGTTGCTTTTTGCCTTCTTCCAAATATTTCTCATAATTAGATGCGAAATTAAAATAATTCTCCGATAAATCAATAATAAACGCATTTGGCTGATTATTAATAGAAGTTAACTGCGTAACTACCTTTAACGTGTATTCTTTTCCATCCAAATCAAAATAACCAATATAGCTCTCATTTAACTCACCTCTACTATTAATATATGATGAATAATATTTCATCCTTTCTGAAAAATCAGGAAAGGTATCTATTAGTTTTTTTTATCAATTCCTCCTGATTATCTATTAGTGATGAAACATAGATTATATCTCTATTAGCCTTTTCAATATTAGTAGCGAATGCAAAATGAGGGGGATGCTTTCTAATGAGTTTTTGTAGCGTTGGTATTTCTTTATCTGTATGAATATAAAACTCTCCTGTTTGGTAGTAATCTGTAACATTAACTTTTTCTGTCTCACTTTGAATATCATAAATATAGACTTGTTCTTTTTGTAACATATAAAGTATCCACCCTGTTAATAATATAATTGCCAATATCAAAATATATTTCAATTTACTTTTCTTCATATATTTTGTACCAATTTAGGTTCTATTGAGCTTGCACTAAATAAGTAATATCCTGCAGGTAACTCTTTTGGAGATGAGCCTGAACAAACGGGATAAACGGCTCCATTATCCATCTATACTGCACCTATATCATTCATAGCCATAGATCTTTTCTCATCTTCAACTCTAAGTCTATTACATTTTTCTATATCCTGAACGAGGTCAGGAAGAAACCTCCAACATCTCAATCGCAAATAGCTCCTATCTTTATCATTTCCCCATGTATTAACATAGTCAGATCGTCTAACAAATTCGTAAACAGGGATTTCTAAATGGCATGCAATGTAATATCCTAAACTTCTATTTTTTGCATCTCCCTCAATAGGTGCTCCTGTTCGACAAGCCCATGTATAAAATTCTGCCGTTTCATGGAAAGCTTTTACACTCCACTGTGAGAAGGTGGCTTTAGTAGCAAAGAACATACTTTCTACATCTATTTTTCTGCCATTGCCATTGTCAACTTCATCTTTTAAATTGTAGCCAAGTGAAATATCACCATTATGTCCATGTGCAAAAAGATCAATATGTCCTATTTGATAAATCTGTCGTGCATATCGATTTCCTGTATTAACATAATTAGTCAATTCTGCCATAGTTTTCACAGTACAGAGTCTGATTTCTTTTATTTGTGAAAGAGGATAATCTTTTTTAATTTTCTCTATAGACTTTTTAATTGCAGTAACTTGCTGCGAAGTATAATAGCTAGGGCTTGCATTCATTAATAACAAGGTAATTACTACATCATAGTCCTTGTATTTATTTTTTGCCAAAAGTATATATTGCTTCCTTATTATCCGAATTGCTTGTGCAGGAAACACCAAGCGATTTACTTTTCCTTTATCATAGATATTTGCTGCCATAGCAATCAGTTCAATACATTTTGGGCGACAAATTTTTACATGAACATCATTAGTTTTTCAATTTTGAGCAGGTTTAGTCGTTGCTTGAGATAGCTTTTTATTAGGTGGAAGTCCCATTATGCTTGCTCCTGATTGCTAGATGCTGTTAATTTTAGATGTATTTTGATTTTTTTTCGTAACTTGCTTCAAAAGTTTCGGTATAACCATCATCATCCGTAATACCTATGATCTCTTTACCGTCTGGATAATAGGCGACATACTCTATATTTTTATAAGGTTGCTCCGCCTCATCAGTAAAGCGATACCTTAAATTATGAGAGTCATTTTCTTTTAGTTGAGTAGGCATACCTTTCATATCTTTTTCGAAAAGATGAATAATGATTCTTTCTACTTCTTGGCTATAAAAGACTTCTGTATATCCCTCTTTGTCTGTTATACCTTGTTTTTCTATACCATCAGGAAGATAAGCTATATAACCTGTGTTTGCATTGGGGACTCCATGATCGTCTGTAAAGCAATACCTTAGGTTTAAATCATTTTTTGTTATGGGTTTTAAAGTGACTGGTGGAGAAGCGACTCCATTAACTCCTTTAACCTTCCTCAGAGGTGGCAAAGGTACAGCAGGCGTACCTACCATAGGCACCCCCCCTGTAAAAATAGGGGTAGTAAATATCCCCGCTGGATTAAGCACAATATGTTGCCCACCAGCTTTAAGCGTTAAAGATAATCCCC
>CALYQH010000199.1 GCA_945283395.1 uncultured Ventosimonas sp.
ATTACCTACTGATAATCAAATAACTGAAAATATATCAATGCCTCCTGTAACTACCGAAGGGCCTATCGATAATGCTAACCAGCCGACTAGTAATGCGGGTGTTAATGAATCTGGATTAACGCCAACAGAGCCAATAGTCACTAATGCGCCACCTAAAGAAGAGACCACTTTATCAAACACCACATCAGGATCAGTAACTACCTCGGTTAATAATACTGATAATAAAAATGAGACAGTAGTAACCACACATTCTAAAAGTGAAACAGTAACTAATACTAGCGTCAAACAGACAGCCACAACTAATACTAAACCTCTTACTAAACCAAAGGTTGAAACCAATAATAAGGTTGGCAATGCTTGGTATCGTGCCCAACAGGGGGCTCATTTTACTATTCAAGTTGCAGTGGCCAGTAGTGAAAAATCTGCTAAAGAAGCCCTTAGCAAACATGGTAGTAATTATCGCTATTTTAAAAGGTCAAGATTAGGAAAAGTTGATTATGTCGTAACTTATGGTGACTTTGATAAGCGCAATGATGCACAAAATGCTATCAAAAAATTACCGGTAGTTATTCAACAATCTAAACCTTGGGTAAGAACGTTTGCCAGTATTAAACAGGAATTAGCTAATTAATGGAAAAAAAACATCCTGCGGAAGATTCCCCGTTAGGCAAAACAAATATATATATAACTCGCTATCAGCCTAAGTTACTATATGCTATTGCTAGGGCAGAAAAGTGGCAAGAATTAGGTATTACAGCTGGTAAATTACCTTTTCATGGCGTCGATATTTGGAACGGCTATGAACTTTCTTGGTTAAATGCAAAAGGAAAGCCTATTGTAGCTATAGCAGAATTTATTATTCCAGCTGATTCGCCTTATATTATAGAATCAAAATCTTTTAAGCTTTATTTAAATAGTTTTAATCAAACCATTTTCCCTTCTAAAGAAGCAGTAAAAGAGGCGTTACAAAAAGATTTATCATTAGCCACTAATAGCCATGTAATTGTAACATTAAATTCATTGGCTTCTATGGTGGAAGCTGGGGTGCATAAAACTGAGGGTTTGTGTATTGATGAATTAGATATCACTATTGATAAGTATGATCATCCTTCAATAGCACTATTAGTAGCAAAACCAACCCAATTTATTTGCCAAGAAACTTTATATAGTCAACTGTTAAAATCTAATTGTCCAGTGACAGGTCAGCCTGATTGGGCAACAGTAGTTATCAATTATCAAGCTAATAAAGCTATAGATCATGCTAGTTTACTGAAATATATCGTCAGTTTTAGACAGCACGCTGATTTTCATGAGCAATGTGTTGAGCGTATTTTTATGGATCTAAATAAGCTGTTAGTACCTGTTGAATTAACAATTTATGCCCGTTACGTAAGAAGAGGAGGGCTAGATATAAATCCCTATCGTAGTCTAACGGCTACTAAGTATTTTCCAAATAATAGGTTAGCAAGGCAGTAAAAATACTGCCTTACATTATTAAACACCGATATTTTGTAAAGTGAATAAAATACTTTTAAGGGTAGCTGCAAGGCGTGGATGTTCATCTTCGAACTCGCCAATAGCCAAGCCAAGTTCTTCTAATAAGTTGGTATTAGGTTGTTGACCTAATTTTTCTAACTCTAATTGATGGTTAATCTTTTCTGCAAGCGCCTCTATTTCTTCTTTGTTAGCTTTGCTATCAGTTTTTAAATGATTAAGTTTATATTGTAAATCTATTAAGTTTTCATGAATACTTTTAGACATGGCTAAGACACCTATCAACAAGTTATGGAGCAATAGTGTTTTTATATAATAGCAGTAGTTATCATAAATACCAAAAACACTTGTTGCCCGCTAATTATCTAGCGTTAGTTGATTTTATTTTATGGCTATCCTTGACTTATTAGTTTTTTTTCTATATCATTTCCACCACTTTGACGCGGGGTGGAGCAGCTTGGTAGCTCGTCGGGCTCATAACCCGAAGGTCGTTGGTTCAAATCCAGCCCCCGCAACCAGTTTTATAGCCCCAAAGATGGGGCTTTTTATTGAATAAATGTTTTGTTATAAATTTGTGTGTATTAAAATGGGCTTTATGCCCATTTTTTATTTGTTGGAGGCGCTCGGTGTCAACTAGAATAGAACAATTACAGGCACTGCTGATTCCTGCCGTTGAGTCATTAGGTTATCAGTGTTGGGGAATTGAATTTATTTCTCAAGGAAAACATTCCTTGCTGAGGGTATATATAGATCATGCTGATGGTATAGGCGTTGAGGATTGTGAAAAAGTTAGTAAACAAGTAAGTGCAATTTTAGATGTAGAGGATCCTATTCCCTATGAATATACTTTAGAAGTATCTTCACCAGGCATGGATAGACCGTTATTTACCATTACCCAATATCAAATGCACTTAGGAGAGCAAGTTAAAATCAGATTGCGTAGCGCCTTTGAAGGATGCCGCAATTTTGAAGGTGTGCTGCAAGACGTGGAAGATGGACAAGTGATATTAAGGATTGATAACGAGGAATACTTATTACCCTGTGAATTAATAGAAAAAGCAAATATTATTCCACACTTTGATTAATAAATTACATAGGTTTGGAAAGGATTGTAAGAGGCAAGTACATGAGTAAAGAAATATTATTGGTTGTTGAATCAGTTTCTAATGAGAAAGGTGTTTCTCCAAGTATTATTTTCGAAGCTTTAGAACAAGCATTAGAGACAGTTACTAAAAAACGTTATAATGACGATGTCGAAGTGCGCGTTGAAATTAATCAACAAACAGGGGATTATGAGACCTTCCGGCAGTGGCATGTAGTAGATGAAATAGATCAAGTGAATCCTGATGCTGAATTGACTGTAGAAGAAGCTAGAGAAAAGGATCCTAAAGCTCAAATAGGGGATACTTTAGAAGAGAAAATAGATTCCGTTGAATTTGGCCGTATTGCCGCTCAAACAGCTAAGCAAGTTTTAGTGCAAAAAGTTAGAGAAGCCGAACGTGCCTTAGTCGTAGATGCTTATCGTGAACAAATAGGCGAGATTATTTCTGGAGTAGTGAAAAAAGTCACTAGAGAAAGTATTATTCTTGATCTAGGAAATAATGCAGAAGCTGTTTTGCCTCGTGATCAAGTAATTCCAAGAGAAATATTTAGAGTAGGAATGAGAGTAAGAGCCTTATTAAAAGAAATACGAAACGATCATCGAGGCCCACAATTAATACTATCTCGGACTGCGCCTGAGATGATTATTGAACTGTTTAGGATTGAAGTGCCAGAAATTTCTGAAGGTTTAATTGAAGTCATGGGAGCTGCCCGTGATCCAGGTTCTAGAGCTAAGTTAGCGGTACGTTCTAAAGATAAACGAATTGACCCGCAAGGTGCTTGCATAGGTATGCGTGGTTCAAGAGTGCAGGCTGTTTCAGGTGAGCTAGGCGGCGAAAGAGTAGATATCGTATTATGGAATGAAAATTCGGCGCAGTTTGTTATCAATGCGATGGCACCTGCTGAAGTAGCCACTATCATTGTTGATGAAGATACCAATACCATGGATATAGCTGTTGCAGAAGAAAATCTAGCTCAAGCTATTGGCCGTGGTGGTCAAAATGTTCGTCTAGCTAGCCAACTAACGGGTTGGACTTTAAATGTGATGACTGAGTCTGACATTAATGAAAAACAACAAGCGGAAACAGGTGATATTTTACAAGCTTTTATTGATGAGTTAGGGTTCGATGAAGAACTAGCCCAGTTATTGGTAGAGGAAGGGTTTACTGCTTTGGAAGAAGTAGCTTATGTCCCAATGGAAGAAATGTTAAGTATAGAGGGTTTTGACGAAGAAATAGTTAATGAATTAAGAAATAGGGCAAAAGATCGTTTATTAACCAGAGCTATCGCTACTGAAGAAAAGCTAGCTGATGTTCAGCCTGCTGAGGATTTATTGGCT
>CALYQH010000200.1 GCA_945283395.1 uncultured Ventosimonas sp.
AGTGATTTAATTAACCAGTATCAATTACCCTATACACTACCTATTTTGATTAAGGGTGATTATGCCACAGTTCCCTCTGGGATGGATTGGTGGGGTTATATGCCTGACACCTTTGATAGTAAATTTGCTGAAGCAGTTGATAAAGCAATTGCTAAAGCGACTAACGGGCATACTAATGATCCTTGGCTAATAGGTTACTTTGCTGATAATGAATTATCATGGGGAGGTCTAGATCATTCAAAACAAACTAATTATGCCTTGGCCGTTAATGCATTAAAATTATCTGATACTAGTCCTGCTAAAACAGCCTTTATTAACCAATTAAAAAGTAAATATCAGTCAGTAGACAAGCTAGCAAAAGCATGGGGAATAACCTTATCTTCTTGGCCAATAATTGCCGAAAAAGATTTTAAGGCCCCATTACCAGATGATAATCACCCTGCTATTGCAAAGGATTATAGTAATTTTCTGACAGCTTATGCCGATCATTACTTCAAAACCGTCAAAGAATCTCTATCTAAGTATGATAATCACCATTTATTCTTAGGCAATAGATTTGCTGCCAATATCCCTGAAGCTATTAGCTCTTGTGCCAAGTACTGTGATGTAATAAGTTTCAATATGTATACCTTATTACCTAAAGATGGTTATGATCTGGCTCTTATTAATCACTTAAATAAACCTATTATGATCACAGAATTTAGTTTTGGAACTAAAGAGACTGGCCATCTGTGGGCAGGCCCTGTCGATACGGTTTCAGAGCAAGCAAGAGGAATAGCTTATCAAAACTTTATAAAGGCAGCCTTTAACGATCATCATATGGTTGGAGTTCACTGGTTTCAGTATATAGATCAACCTATTACAGGACGCTTATTAGATGGTGAGAATGGTCACCTAGGCTTAGTTAGTATCACTAATCTTCCATTTCAAGATTTTATAAGAAAAGCAAGAGAAATTAACTTTAAAATCACCCAAGAAATGTTAGAAAAATAATAAGACCAGCGGAAAATCTAATTAATTGATTAATATCTCAAGATTAGATTATACAATATAATAGCCTTATGTGGAGATATAATAATGTCAGGTAAAAGTATATGTTATGAAACTCATATAGTACAAACCAAACCCGATGAAACGATCTTAGATGCTTTTATTAGATGTGGCGTTGCCATTCCTTTTTCATGCCGTGGCGGTTCTTGTCAGACCTGTGCTGTTCGCTGTTTAGAGGGAGATATTCCAATAACTGCACAAAAGGGACTATCTGATTATCAAAAGCAACGTGGTTATTTACTTACTTGCTGTTGCATACCTACTACGGATATGACTATTGCACCACTAAGTCCTGACGATATCATAACCGATGCTTTTGTCATAGCTATACAACAGCCAACTGTTGCAAATCCTTGCTATAATTTCACTTTTGAACTGGCACGACAACGCCATTTTACAGTAGGAGATACTTTTAAAATTGTTGATGGCACTAATAAGGAAAATATCATAAAAATTATAGAATATGATGTTGAGTGGTTGGCTACTGCTTAATTTGAAAAAGCCCCCCCAACTAACTTGACATGGTTAACAGATGAATTACCACCTGATACTTTAATCCAGTTAAGAGGCCCCTATTCGCAGCAAATCCCTGTGTGGTTAACTGAAGAAAAGCCGGACCCTAAACCTAATTTAGCAGTGTGGCAACAATTAAATGATGGTGCTAAAGTACGAGAGGTATTAATAGATTTTTATGATAGAGTATATGCAGACGAAAGGCTTTCACCTTTTTTTGCAAATGTTAGCAAGTCTCGCTTAATAGAAAAGCAATACTCCTTTTTAAAATATCTTTTTACTAGAGAACATGTACATTTTGGGCAAAGGCCACGTAATACCCACCATTGGATGGTTATTTCTGACGATTTAATGGATCACAGAAGACGGATCTTAGATGACACCTTTCGAGATCATCTATTAACCGATGAGCAACGCCATGTTTGGCATCTGTATGAAGAAAAGTTTCGTGCAGATATAGTAAAGGATAAAGCTTGGCCTATTAAAATAGGCAATGAATTTGTTGATTTAGAAGCATTTGATAAAGCAGTCTTAGACTGTGCTACCATCTGCGATCATTGTGGGGAGCCCGTTGATGCAGGCACCACAGTTATTTATCATAAACGTACAGGTAAAATTAGCTGTCCTAAATGTAGCAATTGAAAAGGGGAAAATAACAGTGGCAGATTATTTAGAAACACTTTATCCAGATTATGGTCAACGTTTTACTATAGACAAAGAGCTCTATGAGGCACAAACGGATCTTCAACGACTGGTGATTTTTCATAATAACCGAATGGGAACCGTAATGGCACTTGACGGTGTAATACAAACTACTGAGGCTGATGAATTCATTTATCATGAAATGATGGCTCATTTACCTATCATTGCACATGGTAATGTAAAAAATGTGCTTATTATAGGAGGCGGTGATGGCGGAATGTTACGGGAAGTTTGCCGTCATTCTTCAATCAAGAAAATTACTATGGTTGAAATTGATGCTGGGGTAATCGAACTCAGCAAAAAATACTTACCTAATCACTCCCAAGGCTGTTTCAATGATCCAAGACTTGAGTTAGTTATTGCTGATGGTATGGAGTTTGTTAGTAGAACAAATCAACAATATGAAGTTATTATTTCAGATTCTACAGACCCTATCGGGCCTGCCGAAGTCTTATTTACTGAAAATTTTTATCAAGCTTGCCATCGTTGTTTAACTGAAAACGGCGTTTTAGTCACTCAAAATGGAACCCCCTTTATGCAGTTAGATGAGTTAAAAAATACTGCTAGTAAACTGCAGAATCTTTTTATAGATTGGCATTTTTATCAAGCTGCAATACCCACCTATATAGGTGGCGCTATGACCTTCGCCTGGGGTAGCAAAAATGAAACACTACGCCAATTACCCTTAGCTACTTTACAAGCTCGTATTAAACAAGCTGCGCTGAAAACCCGTTATTACAATGCTGCTATCCATCAAGCGGCCTTTGCTTTACCCCAGTATGTATTGACAGCCATAGGGAAAGAACAAAATTAACACAGCATAAATAATTCTCTAGCTTTATTTGTATAATAGTTGAGAAAGCAACTGGCTAACTAAAATAAGCTATTAACATTATCAACTAAGCCTTTGACAGGCAAGGAATTAAAATGTACAAAATAACGTTAATAATACTACTCACATTAGTTGTATTATCTGGATGTGAGAAAGTTCAGCAAGCAAATGAAAATCTTACAAAACTTACTAATAAAGTAGTTACTAAATATTGCTCAACTCCCAAAGAAGCTAGAGAAGCGTTACATCTAACTGTTAAAAAAGCAATAGCTCCTAACGAAATTTCTATTAGTTGTGCTGAAGATATAAAATCTTAACAAAAATTGTTACTATTCAGCCCACTTTAAATTAGTTGAATAGTAACAACGCCAACTCATAACTTACTCCCTAAGTAATATTCTGTTATTTTATAAAATAATTAATAAACTAACTTTACTATCGATAAACTACTCAAACTAGGAGCTAAATACATTATTATTGTCTTATTATTTAACCTTAGGCAAAACTGCCCTTAAAATAAAAACTAGGCAATATGGGTGTTTAACATTAATTTATTAATAAGTGGCCAAATACCAAGCTTTATCTGTTACTGTGGCGAATAGCGGAATATCCCAACTATTTACTGATAATTTGGTTACTTTTTGACATTCATGAGCAAGACCTATAAGTTTTGGTGTTTGCCAGTGATTTCGAAATTTTAAATAAGCCAAATGCCTATCATAATAACCAGCTCCCATTCCTAGCCGACTACCTTGCTCATCAAAGCCTACTAGAGGCATAAAAATAAGATCGATTTGTTTAGCCGTAACTTTTTTAGTT
>CALYQH010000201.1 GCA_945283395.1 uncultured Ventosimonas sp.
GGATAGTATTTTACAAGCTTGTGGCATTAGCAATAATAAAAGTTTTGCTAGTGGTGGCGGAATTATAGGTGAAGCTTTCGGGAAACTTGTGTTTCAATTTATTCCTAATCAAGAAGCTACTCTATGTTTAATAGTTATTTTTGGTATTGGATTAACAGTGTTTTTAAAATTTTCTTGGTTAACTTTAATAGATTTAGTAGGAAAATTTACTATACTGTTATATGAATACTTTACTAAAAAAGTAAATCAATGGTGGCAGCATCGTGCTGAAAGCAAACATTTTAAGCAAAGCCTACGAGCTGTTGACGAGCAGATAACTGATGTGGTAGCTCCTATCGTTATAGATAAAATTGAACAGGAAAAAATTAGAGAAAATCTAATTAAACGCCAAGAATCATTGGCAAACTATATGAATAAGCAGGTACAACGGCCTGCTGTTAAAGTAAATCAACCTACACCTACCAAAATAGCTGAACCTAGCAAAAGAGTTTTAA
Organism: uncultured Ventosimonas sp.; assembly: GCA_945283395.1. Classification (GTDB taxonomy): domain Bacteria; phylum Pseudomonadota; class Gammaproteobacteria; order Pseudomonadales; family Pseudomonadaceae; genus Entomomonas. Next base: position 495 of record CALYQH010000201.1, read on the forward strand.
AGGAAAAACAAACCCCATTGTTTGAAGATACAGGAGATCCACTTCCTCCCTTCTCTTTATTGGATCCTGCGGAAAAAAGACAGCGTAGTTTTTCCACTGAATCATTAGATGCTATGTCACGGCTGTTAGAAATAAAGCTTAAAGAATTTGGTGTAGATGTTACTGTTGTAGATGTTCATCCTGGTCCTGTTATTACCCGTTTTGAAGTAGATTTGGCAGCAGGACTCAAGGTAAGTCGTATAGCTAATTTAGCAAAAGACTTAGCGCGTTCATTAGCTGTATTAAGTGTACGTATTGTAGAAGTTATTCCTGGTAAAACAACTGTAGGTATTGAAATCCCCAATGAGGATAGGCAAATAGTTCATCTTTCGGAGGTGATTACATCTGAAGCTTATGATCAGCAGAAATCCCCTGTGACTTTGGTATTAGGACAAGACATTGGAGGAGAACCCGTTATAGCCGATTTAGCTAAGATGCCTCATTTACTTGTTGCTGGTACTACAGGATCAGGCAAGTCTGTGGGGGTAAATGCCATGATCTTATCTATTTTATTTAAATCTACTCCCGAACAAGCAAAATTAATAATGATAGATCCTAAAATGCTGGAACTATCTGTCTATGATGGTATTCCTCACCTCCTCTGCCCAGTTGTAACTGATATGAAAGAAGCAGCTAATGCCTTACGTTGGTGTGTGGCTGAAATGGAAAGACGTTATAAATTAATGGCTGCCATGGGAGTTCGGAACTTAGCAAGTTATAATAGAAAAATTAAGGATGCTTTAGATGTAGGTGAAGGCATAGAGGATCCTCTTTATAAAAAAATAAATCCAGAAGATGAGCCCCCATTGTTAAAGGCTTTACCCACTATAGTTGTTATAGTAGATGAATTTGCTGATCTGTTTATGATAGTAGGGAAAAAGATAGAAGAGCTTATTTCTCGTATTGCACAAAAAGCTAGAGCGGCAGGTATTCATTTAATTTTAGCTACCCAAAGACCTTCTGTAGATGTGATAACAGGACTTATTAAAGCTAATATTCCTACACGTATAGCATTTCAAGTATCTAGTAAAATAGATTCTCGTACTATTTTAGATCAAGGTGGTGCTGAACAATTGTTAGGCCATGGAGATATGCTCTATTTACCGCCAGGCACTGGTTTACCCATTCGGGTTCACGGTGCTTTTGTATCTGATGATGAAGTGCATAGGGTAGTTGAAGCATGGAAACAACGTGGTACGCCTCAATACGAAGAGGATATTTTATCTGGGGTTGAGGATTCAACCAATGGCCTTGATGCTCTAGGTAACACAACTTCTAGTGAAGATGATGACCCTTTGTATGATGAAGCTGTACGTTTTGTTACAGAATCAAGGCGAGCCTCTATATCATCTGTTCAAAGAAAGCTTAAAATAGGCTATAACCGTGCTGCCCGCATGATAGAAGCAATGGAAGATGCTGGTGTGGTATCCGCCATGAATTCAAATGGCTCTAGAGAAGTATTAGCACCTCCTCCAATTAGAGATTAATAGGAACTTAAATGAAAATATTACGTACTTTCTTCTTGGCATTATTAACATTAGGAATTTTTCAAACCGTTGCAATTGCTAACGATAATACCGATATTATGCAATTAACTAAGTTGTTAGAACAAGCAAAAAGCATGACCGGCAATTTTTCACAAGTAACATTAGATGTAACAGGTACTCGTTTACAAGAAACTAATGGCGAATTAGCTTTAAAACGTCCAGGATTATTCCGTTGGCATACTAGTTCGCCCAATGAGCAATTGTTAATTTCTGATAATAATAGAATTTGGTTATACGATCCAGATTTAGAGCAATTAACTATTCAAAAAATGGATCAACGAATGAGTCATACTCCTGCACTACTCTTATCGGGTAACGTTTCAAAAATCCAAAAAGATTTTAAAATTACCTCTAAACAAGCAGGAAAGTTAACCTCTTTTTTATTATTACCTAAAGATAAAGATACCATGTTTAATAGCCTTTCCTTAACTTTTTTAGATAATACGGTTAATAGCATGATATTGGTTGATAATGTAGGGCAACGTACTAGCATCGTCTTTAAGAATATCAAAATGAATGTAGCTGTTGATAATAAGCTCTTTAAATTTAATCCTCCTAAAGGTACAGATATAATCAAAGAATAAAAATGGATTTATTTGCAAATGCCTCTTCGCCTATTCAGCCGCTTGCGGCTCGATTAAGGGCTACTAACTTAGAAGAATATGTTGGACAAGAACATTTGCTTGGCAAGGGTAAGCCTTTAAGAGACGCGTTAGAACAGGGTGCCCTTCATTCAATGGTTTTATGGGGACCACCTGGTGTTGGTAAAACCACGTTAGCAAAGTTATTAGCTAATATCACTCACGCTCATTTTGAAACATTATCTGCTGTTCTTTCAGGTGTAAAAGAAATACGTAAATCAGTTGAAATAGCTAAACAACAGTTAGCTTATGGAAAATCTACCTTACTCTTTGTGGATGAAGTTCATAGGTTCAATAAAAGTCAACAGGATGCTTTCTTACCTTATATAGAGGATGGTACTTTAATTTTTATTGGTGCTACTACTGAAAATCCATCTTTTGAGTTAAATAATGCGCTCCTTTCTAGAGCTCGCGTTTATGTTTTAAAGCCCTTAGATGAAAATGCCCTGAAAAAATTAGTTAATAGAGCTTTAACTGAAGCAAAAGGGTTAGCTAATAGAGCCTTAACATTACCTGAAGAAAGTTTGCAATTGCTATTAACTGCCGCTGATGGTGATGGCAGGCGCATTTTAAATTTATTAGAAAATGCAGCTGATCTTGTTGATGATAGAGGAATAATAACTCCTCATCTTTTACAAGATTTACTTGCTAATAGTTTAAGGCGTTTTGATAAAGGTGGGGAAGCTTTTTATGATCAAATCTCTGCTTTACACAAATCTGTCAGAGGTTCTAACCCAGATGCTGCACTTTATTGGCTTTGTCGTATGTTAGATGGTGGCTGCGATCCTCTCTATTTAGCAAGACGCATACTACGTATGGCTAGCGAAGATATAGGCAATGCCGATCCTAGAGCTTTGAATCTTTGTTTAGCAGCATGGGATGTACAGGAACAATTAGGAAGCCCAGAAGGAGAGCTTGCTCTAGCTCAAGCGGTGGTCTATTTAGCTTGTGCCCCCAAAAGTAACGCTGTTTATAAGGCTTATAATAATGCTAAAGCTATCGCAAAAGAATATGGTTCATTAGATGTTCCTTTACATTTACGCAATGCTCCTACCAAATTAATGAAGCAATTAGGATATGGCGAGGAATATCGCTACGCACATGACGAACCTGAAGCTTTTGCAGCAGGCGAAGATTATTTTCCTGAAGAATTAATGCCTCAGCAATTTTATATTCCTACGTCAAGAG
>CALYQH010000202.1 GCA_945283395.1 uncultured Ventosimonas sp.
CCTTATAATGATGCTTAATCATTATAAGATAAAATTTTATGCCAACCTATAGGTTTTGGGACCAGAGCCCAATGTAATTACCTTCGGTATCCTTAAATCCAGCAATATATCCATTTTCTCCAATTGGGGTGACGGCGAATACCTCTTCCCCTCCATGTTTCTTGATAACAGATAATTGTTTAGCAACTGAATCTGTAGCTAAATAAATTAACACAGTACTGGGGCCAGAATGATGATCAGCATAACAATCACTTTGCACTAAAGCTCCACTTGGATAACCTTCCTTATAAGGAAAGATAGCCATTTTCATTTTAGGGTTTTCGTTAATGTAAGTTAACTGAGTATTAAATACGCTTTCGTAAAATTGAATGGCACGTTCTAAATCTTGTACGACAATTTCAAACCAAGCAATTGGGCAAGTTATGTTCATAATTTCTGCTATATTTTTGAGTGTTTGCAAATTTACATATATTGTAGTCAATGCCTGCTGACAGCATTATGTCAGTAGTGTGTTTTTTCAAATTTGTTTTACTCTTTTAATTGCAAGTATTGGCTTATAAATAGAAAGGTTTAAAACTATTAACTGGTTTAATTGCAATGGATTGGATAAGGTTGATGCTACTTTAGTCAATAAATTTTCTCTTTCGCATTTTTTTATTCAGATTGTACTTGACTGTAAGTCTATTGGTTTATATATTGTACACTATTGGTGTAAAGTGGTAAAAAATGGTGAAAAGTGGTTATTTTAACCTAGCCAGTGGTTAATAAAATTGAGGAATTAACAATTGTTTCGTGGAACTAACGCTGTCAGCCTTGATGTTAAAGGTCGTATAGCGATGCCTAGCAGGTATCGTGATGAGCTTAGTGTGCGCTGTTCTGGGAAATTGATTGTAACTGTAGATGCAGTAGATCCTTGTTTAAATATTTATCCACTGCCTGAATGGGAAATTATTGAAAATAAATTACTTCAAATGCCCTCTTTACGTGAAGAAACAAGACGGTTACATAGAACATTAATAGGTAGTGCTCAAGATATTGAGTTAGATAGTAATGGTCGTTTCTTGATACCTCCAAGACTACGTTCTAGAGCAAATTTAGATAAAAAAGTTGTGCTAGTTGGACAACTTAATAAATTTCAACTTTGGGATGAAGATAGATGGAATGCCATAGAGTTAGATGATATGGCGGCCATCAAAGAGACTGGTGGATTACCAGAAGAATTGCGTGATTTAATTTTATAACAACATGACAAACCAAGAATTTAGACATACAACAGTACTATTACAAGAGGCTGTTGCACAGTTAGCTATCAAAGCAGATGGTTGTTATGTGGATGGTACTTTTGGAAGAGGTGGGCACAGTAGACTGATCTTAAGTCAGTTGGGTAACAAGGGTCAATTGTTTGGCTTTGATAAAGATCCAGCAGCTATTAGAGCTGGTCAACAATTGATGGCTGAGGATAAAAGACTTTTGATTGTCCAATGCTCTTTTGCTGAGATGGAAGAGCAGTTAGTCAAACATCAAGTAAAAGGCAAAGTAGCAGGGGTTCTATTAGATTTAGGGGTTTCCTCTCCACAATTGGATGATGCTACAAGAGGATTCAGTTTTAGCCATGATGGCCCATTGGATATGCGTATGAATCCAGAAGTAGGTATCAGTGCTAGTGAATGGTTAGCCGAGGCTAGTGAAGATGAAATTAGTCAAGTATTTAAAGATTATGGTGAAGAGCGTTTTGCTAGAAGAATGGCAAAGGCCATTGTGGCAAGGCGTACGGTTAAAACTTTTACAAGCACATTAGATTTGGCTGAAGTAATTAGTTTAGCTAATCCAGCTTGGGAAAAAGGTAAACATCCTGCTACGCGTGCATTTCAAGCAATACGTATCTATGTTAATAATGAATTAGCTGATTTAGAAAAAGGGTTACAGGCTGCTTTAGATGTTTTAACGGTAGGTGGTCGCTTAGCTGTAATTAGTTTCCATTCTTTAGAGGATCGTATTGTTAAGCAGTTTATGCGTAAACAAGTTAAGGGTGAAAAAGATCAGTTACCTAGAGATTTGCCAATTCAAGTAAAACCTTTTGAGGCTAAGTTACGTTTAGTGGGTAAACCTATTTATGCTAGCGCTCAGGAAATTAAAGTTAATCCACGTTCTCGTAGTGCGGTGTTGAGAACAGCAGAGAAATTACGTTGATGGAAACAAAAAAATCAGCAATGCCAGTAGGCAGTTCATTGATGTTAGTGCTTTTTATAGCAGTGATCTGTTCAGCTATTATGGTAATTTATACGTCTCATAACAATAGACAATTATTAAATGAGCTGTATACCAATATGGCTATTCATAACAAGGCCCAAGCTGATTGGGGACGCTTAGTGTTAGAGCAAAGTACTTGGACAGCTTATAACCGTGTTGAACATATCGCAGTAGAGCAATTAAGCATGCATATTCCTACACCCAATGAAGTGAGGATAATTGGTCAATGACTAAGGATGTTGATAGCCACTATCCGAGTCGTTTTAAATTTGTATTAGTGTTAATATCGCTAATGGTGGCTGTGATTCTCTGGAAATTAGCTGACCAACATCTTATAAATAACCAATTTTTAAAGAATCAAGGTGATCTTAGATCGGTACGTTTCATTCCTATTCCTGCCCATAGAGGTATTATTACTGATCGCAATGGACAATATTTAGCAGTTAGTTCACCAGCTATTAGTTTATGGGCTAATCCCAAAGAATTAATCCAAGAACCTAATGACTGGCCAAAGTTAGCTAAGGCTCTCAATCAAGATGTCAATACATTAGTTGATCGTATTAAGATCAATAGTGATAAGGAGTTCATGTATCTTGCAAGGGGCTTGGATCCAGATCAAGGTAATGCGATCTTAGCACAGAAATTTTCGGGAGTATACTCCCTTGAGGAGTATCGTCGTTTCTATCCTGCTGGTGATGTAACTGCTCATATTATAGGCTTTACAAATATAGATGATAAAGGAGTAGAAGGTGTTGAACTGGCTTATGATAATTGGCTAAAAGGAGTTCCAGGCAAAAGGGAAGTGCTAAAAGATCGCCGGGGGCATTTAATTAAAGATGTTCAGGTTGTCTCTAATGCTAAAGCTGGCAAAGGAGTAATACTATCTATAGATTTACGTTTGCAATATTTAGCTGCTCGTGAGTTACATAAAGCTCTTGAAGAATATGGTGCTGCTTCAGCTAGCTTAGTTCTCCTAGATATCAAAACAGGGGAAATTTTAGCACTAGCTAACCAACCAACCTTCAACCCAAATAACCGTAGTCAATTAAAACCAGAAGAAATGCGAAATAGAGCTATGCTTGATGCGTTTGAACCTGGTTCAACTGTTAAACCCTTTTCTATGACTGCAGCTTTAACGACCGGACGTTGGAAACCTTCAGATAAGGTAGATGTTACAGGGGGTAAATTAAAGGTAGGTACATATATTATTAAAGATGTTTCACGAGCCTCCATTCTGGATTTAACGGGCGTATTAAAAAAATCAAGTAATATAGGCATGAGTAAAATAGCTTTTGATATAGGTGCTGAACCTATTTATGACGTGATGAAAAAAGTAGGATTTGGCAAAGATACAGGGCTTGGGTTTCCGGGAGAAGGTGGTGGATTTTTACCCGTTCATCGCAAATGGGCTATGGCGGAAACAGCTACTTTATCTTATGGATATGGATTGTCTGTTACACCAGTTCAGTTAGCTCATGCTTATGCCACTTTAGCCAATCATGGCATAAGTGTACCGCTTTCATTACTTAAAAAAAATGACCTTCCTAAAGAAACTCAGGTATTAGATCCTAATGTGACTAAAACTATATTAGGTATGTTGCAGGCTGTAGTTGAAGATGAAGGTGGCGTTTTTAGGGCAAGGGTGAATGGCTA
>CALYQH010000203.1 GCA_945283395.1 uncultured Ventosimonas sp.
GAACTTACTAAAAGGTTTGCTAAAAGATTAGGAGTTGAATTACAGATTGAAACGGTTAATACCCTTGATGAGTTATATAGCAAGGTGGCTAATGGCAAAACACCTATCATAGGTGCAGCGGGATTAATTGATAATGAACAGCGCAGTCAGCAAGTAACTTTTACAGATCCTTATTTATTAGTAGATACAATAGTAGTTTATCGACAAGGTAATAGAATACCTAGTTCGGTGAATGATCTATTAGCTAAAAAAATTCTAGTAATTAAAGGAAGTAGTCAAGCTAATCAGCTAGCTAAATTAAAGCAGCAATATCCAACCTTATCTTATGAAGAATCAGACGCGGTGGATGTCATTGATTTGCTACAAATGGTGGAAGATAAAAAAATAGATATGACGTTAGTTAATTCTAATGAACTTTCTATGACACAGGTTTATTATCCAAACGTTAGACCAGGTTTTACCTTAGCCAAGAATCAGGAATTAAGTTGGATAGTGGCGCAAGGCGATGACAATAGTTTAGTGGATGCTATCAACGAATTTTTTACAGAAGCTAAAGCCGACGGTAGTCTAACAGGACTTGCTGATAGGTTTTATGGCCATGTAGATGTGTTAGGGTATGTAGGAGCTTTTTCATTTGCAAAAAATCTCCAAGATAGATTGCCTAAATATGAACCTTATTTTATCCAATATGGCAAAAAATATAAATTAGATTGGAAGTTAATAGCAGCTATAGGTTATCAAGAATCACATTGGAATCCAGATGCCGTTTCTCCTACTGGGGTTAGGGGATTAATGATGCTCACTACTAATACAGCTAAAGCGATGGGGGTCGCAAATAGATTAGACGCTAAGCAAAGTATCATGGGGGGAGCTAAATTATTTGCTAATTTAAAAGCTGAAATTACTGAAGCAATAGCCGAACCAGATCGAACTTTTTTTGCACTAGCAGCTTACAATATGGGACAAGGCCATGTAAAAGATGCGCAACAATTAGCTAAACTTCAAAAGTTAGATGCTAATATATGGTGTAATGTCAATGGAGTGCTGACATTACTCTCTCAAAAGCAATGGTATCAACAAACGCGTTATGGCTATGCGAGGGGTTTGGAAGCTAAGCAGTTTGTGCGTAATGTTAGACGCTATTATGATATTTTGACTTGGCTGGATCAGTCACAACGAGAATTAACTATCAATAAAAAACAATCATTACATATTCCAGCGTTAAGCCGTAATGATGTTGCTAGTAGTCTAGCAACTACCGAAACATTATAGCCGCCGACTTTGAAAAAAACTTTTTAGAAGGGCTGTGCAGGGTTCTGCTAGGATACCGCCTTCTATTAATGGATGATGATTGAGAAAGGGCTTATTAAAAAATTGCTCTTGACTAGTAATCACTCCTGCCCTTGGTTCTTTAGCCCCAAATACTAACCTTGCGATACGGGCATGCACTAATAAACCAGCACACATACTACAAGGCTCTAAAGTGACATAAAGAGTTGTATTAACTAACCGATAATTGTTAAGTTGTTGAGCGGCTGCTCTGATAGCCACTACCTCTGCATGAGCACTTGGGTCCCGTTGGCCGATAGGCTGATTAAAGCCGCTACCAATGATTTGGTTATTTAACACAAGAATTGCCCCTACTGGCACCTCACCTAGTTCTGCTCCACGCTTTGCAAACATTAAGGCTTGTTCCATAAAGTATAGGTCTTTACTTCTATCTATAATGCAATCAGAATTTTTGTTCAAAATAAAAGGTCTTTGCAAATAATAAAATGATTAGTGTGAGTCGAATCTTAAAATATTTCAAGATACAATCAAGTCAAGTCGGCATAAAGTATGCATATATTTATTAATATGTTTCTCTTTTACAGTGTTAATTGTTTAGTAGTAGCTATATAAAGTCAATTAAAACAATAAGTTATATTTTGTTAGGCGCAATAGCTAATTGACTAAACTAAACTGTTACTTTACGGTTTGCTAATAAATAAATTTATAAGTAACAAAGGTATTTCATTATGACAGTGCCGCTGCGTGCTGACCCAAAAGAAGTAGATGTTTTTCTAAAAAAATATCCTGATATACAATTTATAGACTTATTAATAGCAGATATGAATGGCGTAGTTCGTGGCAAGCGAATTGAAAGCGCTAGTTTAAAAAAGGTCTATGAAAAAGGAATAAATCTGCCAGCTTCGATATTTGCTTTAGACATTAATGGAACTACTGTTGAAAGTTCAGGGTTAGGATTGGATATAGGTGAGGCGGATCGCATTTGTTATCCTATTGCTGGAACTCTGAGTTTAGAACCTTGGCAAAAAAGGCCCACCGCACAACTATTAATGACCATGCATGAAACGGATGGACAGCCTTTTTTTGCTGATCCACGAGAAATTTTAAGGCAAATAGTTAAAAAGTTTGATGCACTGGGGTTAACCATTTGTGCCGCTTTTGAGGTGGAGTTTTATTTGATTGATCAAGAAAATATTAATGGCCGTCCACAGCCTCCGCGTTCCCCCATTTCAGGCAGAAGACCGCAGTCCACCCAAGTTTATTTGATTGATGATTTAGATGAATATATAGATTGTTTGCAAAATATTTTAGATGGTGCCAAAGTACAAGGTATTCCTGCAGATGCTATTGTAAAGGAAAGTGCTCCTGCACAATTTGAAGTGAATTTAAACCATGTATGTGATGCATTAAAAGCTTGTGATTATGCCATTTTACTAAAACGTCTAATCAAAAATATAGCGTATGATCATGAAATGGATAGCACCTTTATGGCTAAACCCTACCCTAAACAGGCAGGCAATGGATTACATCTCCATGTCTCTATCTTAGATAAAGAAGGTACTAATATTTTTACATCTGCTAACCCCGACCAGCATCCCATTTTACGCAATGCGGTAGCTGGGGTTCTGCAAACTTTGCCAAAAAGTATGGCTTTTCTTTGTCCTAACGTCAATTCTTATCGCCGCTTTGGTGCCCAATTTTATGTACCTAATGCACCAACTTGGGGCTTAGATAATAGAACTGTGGCCATCCGTATTCCAACTGATACTCCTAATGGTATGCGTATTGAGCATAGAGTAGCAGGAGCAGATGCTAACCCTTATCTACTAATGGCCGCTTTATTAATAGGTATTCATCATGGATTAGTGAATAAGCTTGAACCTAGCATGGAAGCAGTAGCGGGAAATGCCTATGAACAATATGAAGCTAGTTTACCTAATAATTTACGTGATGCTTTGCGAGAGTTAGATGTTTGTGAGATTTTTCCTAATTATATAGATCGCAAATATATAGATGTGTTTGTCGCCTGTAAAGAAAGTGAGTTAGAAGAATTTGAGTTATCTATTTCAGACTTAGAATACAATTGGTATTTACATACCGTTTAAAAAGAGAGCCAGATGAGAATGCTAAAAGCATAATGAGAGGTTATTTGAGCAAAAATGAAAGGCAGCTAATAGGCTTTTAATCATATTGATAGTGGCAAAAGACTTGCTAATAAGTTAGCTACAATCAAATCACGAAAAACTAAGTTATAACTTATGGGTTTGTTTTTGTTATCTAGCAGATAACACATTACTAGTTTACCTAGTAGGTAGATTAGCTTTGTGAATTACTAATGACTAGTTTGTTAGTCTTCAATAAAATTGTTCAGTTAGCTCAGCTTTAAAAGAATTTTCTGTTAGGCGAGAAATTCCGGTATCTATTCGACCATCATTAAAGAGTTTGATCCATCGATAACCTGGAGTTAAATCATCTAGGGTAAATTCTTTGCTATCTGGGGCAAATTGAAAACAGGTAGAAGGCGAGGAAAATAAGTATGTACCTCTATAATAAAGTTCTACTACTTGATGTACATGCCCACAGAGTACCACATTAGCATTTA
>CALYQH010000204.1 GCA_945283395.1 uncultured Ventosimonas sp.
TATGCCAAAGCATACTCTAAATCCCCTGAGTTTTATAATTTCTATCGTAGTTTACAAGCTTATAGGGAAAGTTTTCAAAGTAAAAACGATGTGCTGGTATTAGATCCTAATTCAGACTTTTTCAAATATTTACAAAAAGTAGCTGACTAGGTTAGAGGGGACATCCCCTCTAACCTAGTTAATTTGTCTTGCTATTTGCTAGTAATAAGCCTGTAAGTAATAATAAATATTTCGGCCCATAACTAACTAACATAACGATAATAAAATGCGCCAAAGAAAGGGTAGCCAAAAAATAGACAAGTCCAATGCCCGTCCCGAGTATATAAATAGCTAATGATAAGTTTATTAATAAAGTGATATAAACTATTAATCCAAGTTTAGTGCTAGCACTAGCAGTTATCTTTTTTGCGAAAATCTTATTGGCATGTTTTTCGATACTTAGGCAAATACAACTAAGAGCCCAAAAAATTAAATAACTTAATAACAAGAAAATCATTTATTAGTTTTCCATCATCAAGGCTTGATTGCTTACTTTAGAGCGACACTGAGCAGGTAATTTGTGAGCAACAATTTTATAACTTAACCAACTAAATAACAGTGCAAAGACAAGAGTGATTAACTCTACTCCAGCAAGTTGCCAGTTACTATTTTGAAGGTAAGTTACTAGTGATTGACTGGTTGTTAACTTATTAATGATAGGAATAGCAAAACAGCTTAAAGCGGCCAATCCAAATAATTCTGCCCAAGCTTGTCGGTGGGGTCTAAGGTAACTATAAATAAGCGTGAATCCCCATACGATAAAGAAGCATCTGACTTCCCATTCTGATCTGTGGGGTAGCGTATCAGCTAATAATCTATTAGCTAATAATAAACTAGGAATAGCCACACAAATACCTGCTATAGAGCTAACATTTAGGATCTGTACTAATCTTTGACCAAAGGGAATGTGGTTAAGGCAAGCTTTTGCTGATCTGGCTTGTCTTTTAACAGTCCAAAGAATGAGTCCACTGGCTATCATAAAACAGCCGGCTATACCTGACAGGAAATAAAGCCATCTAAGCAGATAGTTAGCAAAGCGGCCTCTGTGGAGTGAATCTAATGTTTTCTGAATAGCAGCAGCCGGCCCAGTCGCTTGAATTTTATCAATAAGTTGTCCTTGGCTATTAAATAGCAGCGCGGGTTGATTAACAATTTGGCTTGAGTAGGCTAATAGCATTATTTGGCTATTAGTTTGTTGGGGGTTATAAATCATGATGTTTTGTACCTTACTATTAGGATAAATTTCTGCAAACTGTGCTATGAGCTTAGAAAGAGAAGGTACAGATTGTGTTATTGCACTAGCAGTTTGATTAAAATTAGGCATGTTATAGGCATCTTGATAGATCTTAGCTCGCTCTTTGCCATAAATGCTATTAGTAGCCCAAGGCATAAAAAAACCCACTAAAATCAATAAGCCACTAAAAGTAATCATTAGATGAAAAGGAAGTGCTAAAACAGCAGTTACATTATGGCCATCTAACCAAGAGCGCTGCCCTTTATTGGCACGAAAAACAAAAAAATCTTTAAAGATTTTTTTGTGGATAATGATCCCCGTAATTAAGGCAATTGACATGAAAAGAGTGATAAGGCAAATAATGATACGCCCTATAAAAGGGTTTAAATACCATAATTGAAAATGCATTTGATAATAAAAACTGCCACCAACACTAGCTCTTATTTTAATAGGATCGCCAGTGTTAGGATCAAGTAATAAGTTGCCGTTTGTTTTACCGAACCAGGTTATTTTTAAAGCAGGGTTACGCTCATTGGGTAAATTAATAGCCCAAAACTTAGCTCCTTTACCTTTGTCAGTGAGGTGGGTAATTGCTTGTCCAAATAGTTTGTTTGGGTCAGGTTGTGCTACCATGTTGGGTAGTTCAGGGTGCATCCAATAGGTTATTTCTTCACGGAAAAAGCTAAGGGTTCCTGTTATAAAAATCATAAAAAGCAGCCACCCCATTATCAACCCAGACCAAGTGTGAAGCCAAGCTTGAGACTGTCTAAAACCTTCTTTCATGTAACAATGCCTTTTGTTAGAGACCAAAATGGTTTAATAAGCCCAATATCAGGCTAGGTATTAAAATAACTAGGAAGGCTTGCCAATGTTGGTGAACAGCAAATACTGTGCAGACAGCCAAGCAAAAGATAAGAAGGCAGAGCATATTAGCACTTATGACCGCTTCAGAAGGGGTGAGGGGTAGGTGTAATGCTAAAAATACATTGCTAATAGCAGCTAAGGTATAGCTGCCTATTATAGCTATGAAACACCTAATAGCTACCGATAGACGGTAGCTAACAAGATTTTGCTTATAGTTTTTCATAATGGCTGAGTTGATAAATTATCATGGATTAGTAAAAGTTAAAGTAGTTATATATATAACCTTTTGGTAAGTTTTACCGTTAAATTCCCCTAGTTTATCTTGGCCATTGCTAGCTTGTAAAATGTATTGTCCTTTATTTACAATATTTATAATAAGTTGGCCATCTTTATCGGTTGTTAACTGTTGGCTAGTTAAATCAGGATTGACTAACAATACTTTATTTTTTGCAGCTGGTTGGTTATTAAAAAAGAGTTGAAAGGTGTTAGGTTTATCTTGAACCTTTACAAACTCATAATCCATTGTAGGCTGTTGTTCATTGCTATTATTTTTAGCTCTAAAAAGTACTAGCATGTCTTTATGTACTAATTGAGTAGCCAAACGTACATCTTTAGTTGGCTTGGTTGCAAATAATAAATGGTTATCTTGCAGACTACCTTTAAACGTTTGTCCAGCTTGCTCTACGGTAACCTCCTTAAGAAAAGCTGATTTATCAGTAGCTTCTTTTTTCGCCTCAAGGGGCTCACCAAAATAAGCGAGAGTATTTCCATTGCTAACCCTTTCTAACCAAAACATATGAGCATTAACTAGATTACTTAATAAACCAATAATGACTATAAAAATTACCTTTTTTAACCAAACTAACATTTTTATGTTCCTCTGTTAATATTGCCAGCTTAAAGTAGCCGTTAAGTTTCTAGGCTCACCATAAGTGTAGTTAGTGGTATTGACGGTATATTTTTTGTCTAATAAGTTATTGGCGTTTAGAGCTAAACTTAGTTTATCAGTAAAATCGTAACGAGCCATTAAACTTAAAATGCTATAATCATTTTGTTGAGCATTTCTAATTTTTTTCTTTCTTATGTCTTGAGGGTCTCTTGGCGATAATGATTTGTCAAATATTCTACTTTGCCAAATTACGCCGCCGCCTATAGTCAATTTATTTAATTGATTAGGTAGTCGATAACTGGTAAATAATTTAATTTGATCAGCTGGATTAGAGTCAGTTTTTATCCTTTTGCCTTCTTTATCTTTGGTAATACTATGAGTGTAGCCTGCCATAATTTGCCAATTAGTTAATAATTCTCCCGCTATTTCAAACTCATAGCCTTTAGTTTTAGTACCATCTTCTTTTCTGTAAGCTGATTCACCTGATGGAGTAAGATTGCCACTATCAAGTACTGCTAAATTATCCATTTTGGTTTTAAATACGGCGAAACTAGTCGTTAATTTGTCATCAAAAAAGGAGCCTTTTATCCCAGCCTCGTAGGCTTTTCCTTCTTCTGGGTCAATATAACTACCAGAGACAGTTTGGGCATTTTGAGGGTTGAAAATGCTGGTATAGCTAGCGTAGATTGACCAATTAGTTGTTAAATCATAAACAGTCCCTATATAAGGTGTGACCACACCTGTTTCACTGCGGCTATAGTTATTGGCTGAGTATTTACTGTTTGTGTTTTCGGTAGATTTTCGCCAATCACTCACTCGGCCACCTAGTATGATATAAAGTTTATCGGTAGGTTTGAGTCTGGTTG
>CALYQH010000205.1 GCA_945283395.1 uncultured Ventosimonas sp.
AATATTCGCTAACTTTGCTTGGGCAAAGTATAAAACCGATATTAGAAGCTATGTATAAATGGGGTAGTAGTTATTTAAATCAGCAAGGACTTGTTGTAAATTGCTCTATGCAACCTTTTAGTAAATAGTAAAGTGCTTTGTACTTCCTATATTTTATGGCTTAGGCTAATATCAACGGCTAGTGAATTTTGAATTATTTAAATAATGCACGTACATGATTTAAAAATAACTCACTAGCTTTAGAGAAAATTTGTTCTTTTTTCCAGATAAAATTTAGCTCAGATTCAAGTCTGGGGTAAAATGGTCTAAAACATAATTCACTATGATCGCTCGTATTAGCTAACTTGTCTAAACAAATTGCGTAACCAATCCCTGTTCTAACAAAAATAGTTGCATTAAAAATAAGATTATAAGTGGCTACTATGTTAAGACGTGTTAAAGTCTCGCCAAGCCAATTAGCAACGATATTTTTAGCTAATGAGTCTGATAGTAACTGTCTTGAACAAATAAGTTGAATATCGAATAGATCCCTTGCTACTATCTTTTGTTGGGTGGCTAAAGGGCTATCTTTACGCATTAATAATACCCACGTATCCTTACGGGGTAAATCGAGGTAATGGTACCGGGTTATATCTACTGGATCAATAACTATACAAAAATCAAGCAGACCTTTATCTAATCGATCGGTAACATATTGGGCGTTTCCACTATCAATATGAAAACGAATAGCAGGATGTAACTTTTGTATTTTCTTAGCTAAATAAGCAATATATTCAAAAGTTTCAGTTTCTCCACAGCCTAAGTATTTATCACCATAAATATGTTCTTCTAAATTTAAAAACTCGGCTTTGGTTTTAGCCAATAACTCAAAAATTTCTTCAGCACGATTGCGTAATAGTAGACCTTCTTCAGTTAATGAAATGCGATGATTAGTTCGCCTAAAAAGCTTTTTCCCTAATTCATCTTCTAGCTCCTTTAATTGTCTTGATAAATTAGGTTGAGTTAATTACAGGGCATTGGCAGCAGCTGTTATATTACCTTCTTTTACTACAGCTAGAAAATATTTCAATACTCTAAGATCCATGGCTAAATACCTGAAAAATTAGTTCATGCTTAAAAAGCATTATACACTATAGCTTATAGGTATTTGTTATTTGAGCAAGATATTATTAGAATTTTATTCTAACCTTTATTAAGAAGCTCAGGCATTTTATGACACCAAGCATAACCATTAATAATACCATTGTAGAGCCTAACTCTGTTAATTGGTTTGCTGTTTTTCCTTTATTTATGGGCGTAACTAGTTTAATAACTTCAGAATTTATACCCATTTGTTTATTAACACCTATTGCTCAAGAGTTACATGTTAGTGAAGGAGTGGCAGGTCAAACTATAACTGCTGTAGGTATATTGGCAGTTATCACCAGCATATTTATTTCTCCTTTAACAAAAAGTATTAACCGTAAACTAGTGCTTATCAGTTTTTCGATTCTGTTAATTATTTCAAATATTAAAATAGCTTTTGCCCCCAATTATCTAGTTATGTTATTAGCAAGAGGGATACTAGGTATTTGTGTCGGCGGATTTTGGTCGATGGCTACGGCTATAACTTTACAACTTGCGCCCGCTAAAGATATAGCACGTGCTCTAGCTATTGTTTATGCAGGTGTATCTGTAGCAACTATTATTGCGTTACCTATTTCTAGTTATCTTGATAATTTAATAGGTTGGCGCAACGTTTTTTTGGTAGTGGCTTTAATAGGTTTTTTTGCTTTGGTAAATCAAGTTTTAGCTCTGCCTCATCTTGTTCCTCAACCAGATAATAATTTTCAAGGTATGATATCTTTACTAAAAACTTCATGGGTTTCTGTAGGTATCCTAGCTACTATTTTTAGTTATAGTGGTTACCATCTATTTTTTAGTTACTTACGGCCTTTTTTACAAGTTGATCTTAAGTTAACCCCAGCAAATTTAACTATAACTTTACTGATATTTGGCCTAGCAAACTGTTTAGGAACTTGCCTAGCAGGGTATCTAATGAGTCATTTATTTAAATCTATTATGCTAAGTGTTCATTTATTATTGGCATTTACTGCCTTTATGCTAATGTTGTGTGATAACAAAGAAGTTATAGAAAATATTGTATTAATCATTAGTTGGGGATCCTTATTTGGTTTTATTCCAGTAGGTTGGTCAACATGGATTAGCAAGACACTACCTAATAAAGCGGAACTAATAGGAGGCTTATCGGTAGCATCTATTCAGTTTTCAATAAGTATGGCGGCCGCTATGGGAGGTATGTTACTCAATTATTGGAGAATAAATTATATTTTTGTAGCTGCTAGCGGAGTTTTGTTATTAGCTTGTTTATTGATAATGATGAGCTTTTCAATTTATAAAAAGATGGCAGGCATATCTTTATAGCAAACTAATTCTTTTCGGCCATCACATATGAGATAGAAATGAAGAAATATCGTAATGCATTGTTAGTACGTCCGTCTGTAGATATGCTGTTTGTTGTCTCAATTTTTTTTATTTCACTTATTATTAAGGGACAAGATATGTCTAATGGTGCTGATAATTTTTATCAAAGTGAGCAGGTAGTAGTTCAAAAGGTTACTTTCAAAAATCAATATAATATGTTGATTGCAGGAAACTTAATGATTCCTAAAATCTTACAAAGTACTAATAAATATCCAGCTATTATAGTGGGACATCCCATGGGAGCGGTAAAAGAGCAGAGTGCCAATTTATATGCTAGCAAAATGGCTGAACAAGGATTTGTTACGTTAACTTTTGATCTTTCATTTTGGGGAGATAGTGAAGGAACGCCACGTAATGCTGTATTGCCTGATATATATGCGGAAGATTTTAGTGCCGCTGTTGATTTTTTAGGCAGTAGAAGTTTCATAGATAAAGCGCGAATAGGAGTAATAGGCATTTGTGGTAGCGGCAGCTTTGCTATAAGTGCAGCTAAAATTGATCCTCGCTTAAAAGCTATTGCTACAGTAAGTATGTACGATATGGGAGCAGCTAACTGTCACGGACTTAATAATGCAATATCGCTCCAGCAAAGAAAACAAATTATTGCTAATGCCGCTCAGCAACGTTATGTTGAATTTACTGGTGGTAAAATTGCATATACTAGTGGCACCGTAGATCATTTAACTGCCCAGTCTACAGTGATAGAACGCGAATTTTATGATTTTTACCGCACTTCTCGAGGTGAATTTATACCCAAGAATCAACCAAAGGAGTTAACAACACATCCAACTTTATCTAGTAATGTTAAGTTTATGAATTTTTATCCATTTAACGATATAGATATCATTTCTCCACGGCCATTACTCTTTATTACGGGAGATAAAGCCCATTCAAGAGAATTTAGCGAACAAGCTTATCAGCTAGCCATTGAGCCTAAAGAATTATATATAGTAAAAGGGGCTGGTCACGTTGATTTATATGATCGAATAGAACTTATTCCATTTATTAAATTAACAGAATTTTTTAAAAAAAATTTATGAATATTGCGAAATTCTACAACTAATTGTTAGATGGCTTATCAAGAGATGATTTACGCTAGCATTTTATTGTTTAAATTTTCTTAAATATTACATTAATCTCGTATAAAGGATACTGGATTCTAGTAAAGTTCTATTTACACAACTATTTATAATATTATGAATTTATGGCTTATTTTATAATCTACTAGAATAGTAGGTTTTGAATAGAAAGTAATTCTATAAGTTACTAGTAGATAATTAATAAGATTTATCCACAATAGTTGTGTATAAAATTGTTATTAAACCATGAGTAAAGCTGGCTAAGGTAAGACATTACTAGATTACAGTTAATAGTACAAAATATAAGCTCATTATAACCAAGCTAATAT
>CALYQH010000206.1 GCA_945283395.1 uncultured Ventosimonas sp.
CATTGCTCGTTATGCTCCTTTCAATGCGCTAGCATTGTTAATTGGCTCACAAACAGGACGCGGTGGTATTTTAACTCAATGTTCAGTGGAAGAAGCCACCGAGTTACTATTTGGTATGAGTGGGTTAACATCTTATGCTGAAACAGTATCGGTTTATGGTACTGAGCAAGTATTTATTGATGGTGATGATACGCCTTGGTCAAAAAGCTTTTTAGCCTCAGCTTACGCTTCGCGTGGTTTAAAAATGCGTTTTACTTCGGGGACAGGCTCTGAAGTACAAATGGGTTATGCTGAAGGCAAATCAATGCTTTATTTAGAAGCACGCTGTATCTTTATTACTAAAGGTGCTGGTGTACAAGGTTTACAAAATGGCTCTATCAGTTGTATCGGTGTGCCCGGTGCAGTTCCTTCAGGTATTAGAGCTGTATTAGCAGAAAATTTAATTACAACGATGTTAGACCTTGAGGTAGCTTCAGGCAATGATCAAACCTTCTCTCATTCAGATATACGCCGTACAGCACGAGCATTAATGCAAATATTACCAGGGACAGATTTTATTTTCTCAGGCTATAGCTCCACACCTAACTACGACAACATGTTTGCCGGTTCAAACTTTGATGCTGAAGACTTTGATGACTACAATATTTTGCAACGTGACTTACGTGTGGATGGGGGCTTACGCCCTGTTCAAGAGCAAGAAGTTGTTAAAGTTCGTAATAAAGCAGCCCGTGTCGTACAAGCTGTTTTCAGAGAGCTTGGCTTACCCCCTGTAACGGATGCTGAGGTAGAGGCTGCCACTTATGCACATGGCAGTAAAGATATGCATGAGCGTAATCTTGTCGAAGATATGAAAGCGGCAGAAGATATGATGAAACGTTCAGTAACAGGGGTTGATGTTGTAAAAGCATTGTCTAAAGCAGGCTTTAATGATGTAGCTGAAAGTGTTTTTAATATGTTAAAACAACGTGTCGTTGGCGATTATTTGCATACCTCCGCTATCATTGATAAAGACTGGCATGTGCGCAGTGCAGTTAATGACCTGAATGATTACCAAGGTCCTGGCACGGGCTATCAGATATCTGCTGAGCGTTGGGAAGAAATTAAAAATATTCCAAATGCACGTAAAGCAGAAGATTTCATGTAACGTAGGGAGAGCAATAAAATGCAAGTGAATGAACAAATACTACGTAAAATTATTGAAAACGTTATCCAAACATTAGGTGTTAATGAACCCCTTAAACAAACTAGCACCAATACGCCTCAGGCCACTGAAGAGGCTCCTAAAGTTACTATCCGTGAGGCAGGAGATGCTAAACCAGGCAAACAACGAGACGAGGTTGTTATTGGATTGGCGCCGGCTTTTATGACAAAGCAAAACAAAACAATTTTTGGAATTCCACACGATCAAGTATTACGTGAAATTATTGCAGGTATTGAAGAGGAAGGTATTCACTATCGAGTGGTTAAAGTATATAACACTTCTGACGTTTCCTTTATTGGTCTTACAGCTGCCAAGCTTAGTAGATCAGGTATAGGTATTGGACTTCAGTCCAAGGGTACTACTATGATACATCAGAAAGACTTATTTCCATTAAGTAATTTAGAGCTATTTCCCCAAGCCCCTTTATTAGATTTAAGCACCTATCGTGCCATTGGCAAAAATGCAGCGAAGTACGCAAAGGGCGAAGCACCTAACCCTGTTCCAACACGTAATGATCAAATGGCGAGGCCGAAATATCAAGCCATTGCTGCGATACTTCATATCAAAGAAACTGAGTTGGTTGATCGTAATAAAAAAACTCAAGCAATTGAAGTCAACTTACTAGGCTAATGAGGAGATAAGGCAATGAGCCAATCATTAGAAATCGATAAAATTGTACAAATCGTTATTAATGCGTTGGGAAATAAAGATAACAATGTGGCTTCTACAGCTAATGTGAACACTAGCAAATTAACTGTTAATGACTACCCTTTGGGGGCTAAACGTCAAGATCTTGTAAGAACACCTACAAGCAAAAAATTAGCCGACTTGACGTTAAAAGGAGTTATTGATGGTACCGTTAAACCTGAAGATTTACGGATTGCTCCCGAAACACTAGAACTACAAGCACAAATTGCAGAAAGTGCTGGCCGAGCTCCTTTTGCCAGAAATTTAAGGCGCGCTGCTGAATTGATTGTGATTCCAGATGAGCGCGTACTAGAAATTTATAATGCATTACGCCCCAATCGCTCCACTCAAGAAGAGTTACTAGTAATTGCTGATGAACTGCAAAATAAATATGGGGCAACCATTAATAGTGCTTTTGTAAGAGAAGCAGCTGAAGTATATGCTAAACGTGGTATTTTACGTAAGGACTAACTAGTGTAGCTAGGAGATAGTAATGAAATTAATCGTCGGACTAGATATTGGTAACGCTTCCACAGAAACGGCTGTTGCTAGATTAGCTGACGATAATTCATTAATATTCGTCTCTACTGGTATTGTGAATACAACAGGTATTAAAGGAACACGGCAAAATATCCATGGTATTTTTGGTTCAATTAAGCAAGCACTAGATAAAATTAATGCAACCTATCAAGATATCCAGTTAATAGCTATTAATGAAGCAGCACCTGTTATTGGTGATGTAGCTATGGAAACAATAACAGAAACCATTATTACTGAATCCACCATGATAGGGCATAATCCAGAAACGCCAGGCGGCTTAGGTTTAGGTATTGGTGAAACAGTTGCTTTTGATCAACTAAATCAATTGATTTCTGGTACTCCCTACATTGTTGTGGTACCTAAACAATATGATTTTTCACA
The DNA here is from genome assembly GCA_945283395.1 of uncultured Ventosimonas sp. Lineage (GTDB taxonomy): Bacteria > Pseudomonadota > Gammaproteobacteria > Pseudomonadales > Pseudomonadaceae > Entomomonas. The sequence continues at coordinate 2,810 of CALYQH010000206.1, forward strand.
AGTAGCCACTGCAATAAATAAAGCACTAGAACGACAAGTTGATATTCAAGCAGCTATTTTACAAAATGATGATGGGGTTTTGGTTAATAATCGTCTTATTAAGGTGATTCCTATTGTTGACGAAGTTGCTTTAATAGACAAAGTCCCCTTAGGCGTTAAGGCCGCTGTTGAAGTTGCTACACCAGGTAGGGTTGTGAAGCAGTTAGCTAACCCTTATGGCATTGCAACCGCCTTTGGTTTAACCCCAGATGAAACTAAAATGATTGTACCTATTGCAAGAGCGTTAATTGGCACACGTTCAGCGGTAGTATTAAAAACTAAAGCAGGTGATGTTCAGGAAAGAATTATACCCGCAGGGAGTATAACGTTTATAGGCGTAAATTATACCAACAATATCAAGGTAGATGCAGGTGCTGAAAAAATTATGGAAACGCTTGAGACTTGTAAGCCTTTGCAAGATATAAAAGGCGAGTCAGGTTCACATGCCGGCGGAATGTTAGAAAAAGTTCGCCAAGTTATGGTTAATCTAACAGGGGCCAACCCTAAAAATATTAAAATACAAGATTTACTGGCTGTAGATACCTCTGTTCCTCAAAAAGTAAAAGGAGGATTAGCGGGTGAATTTTCTATGGAAAATGCGGTCGGTATTGCAGCAATGGTGCAGGCTGATCGCTTACAAATGCAAAGTATTGCTGATGAGTTAGCTAAAGAGCTTAATGTAAGCGTTGTAGTGGGCGGAATAGAAGCAGATATGGCCATTCAGGGAGCCCTAACTACTCCCGGAACTCGCATACCACTGGCAATTATTGATATGGGGGCAGGTTCAACAGATGCTTCTATAATGGATGCAACAACCATACATTCAACACATCTTGCCGGTGCAGGCAATATGGTAACACTAATTATTGATACCGAATTAGGGCTTGATAATCTTAGCCTAGCTGAGGACATCAAAAAGTATCCATTAGCTAAAGTAGAGAGCTTATTTCATATTCGCCATGAAGATGGTACCGTCCAATTTTTCAACAAACCTTTAGCTCCAGAGCTTTTCTCACGGGTTATCATC
>CALYQH010000207.1 GCA_945283395.1 uncultured Ventosimonas sp.
TTACCCTATTTTACGATAAAACTATAGTGTTTGAATAGATGTTAATTAACTCATATACATACCGCCATTGACAGGAATTGTAGCACCCGTAATATAGCTAGCTGCTTCAGAAGCCAAGAAGCACACCGTCTCAGCAATTTCTGTTGGGCTTCCTAAACGCCCTAATGGTATTTGCCCTAATAGAGATTCTTTTTGTGCATCAGGTAATTCTTTTGTCATATCTGTATCAATAAACCCAGGGGTAATTGCATTAACGGTAACGGCACGTGCCCCCAACTCCCTTGCTAATGCTCTAGTAAAACCAGCTAAACCAGCTTTAGCTGCAGCATAGTTTGCCTGCCCCGCATTACCCATAGAACCAACCACAGAGCCTATATTAATAATACGCCCCCAGCGAGCCTTTGTCATGCCTCTTAATACACCTTTTGATAAACGGTATAAGCTATTTAAGTTAGTATCTATTACGTCATACCATTCTTCATCTTTCATTCGCATCATAAGATTGTCACGGGTAATACCTGCATTATTAACCAAAATTTGTGGGAGACCAAATTGTTCATTAATTTTAGCTAATACTTCCTCAATTGATTTATTATCAGTGACATTAAGTGCTAGACCAGCTCCTTTAATATGATGCTCCTTTAAATACTGAGTTATTTTATCTGCTCCTGACGAAGTAGTAGCAGTTCCTATAACTACAACACCTCTATTACCTAATGCCAAAGCAATAGCCCTACCTATCCCACGGCTAGCACCTGTAACTAATGCAACTTTATCTGATAAACTCATTCATCTATTTCCTATTTCTGTAAAACATTTAATGTGTTATTAAAAGACTCTGAACTATCTAAAGTAAAGGTTTCAACTTCTTTAATACAACGTTTATTAAGGCCACATAATACCTTACCTGGTCCGCATTCTACCAAGGCAGTAACCCCCAACTTAGCTAAAATCTGCATAGACTCAACCCATCTTACGGGTTTATAAAGTTGTGCTAAAAGATTTTCTTTTAAAGTTTGTAAATCACGGCTAACATCAGCCGTTACATTCTGCACAATTGCAATATTAGGATTTTTCCACGAGGCAGTAGTTAAAGCTGTCGCAAACTCCTCAGCAGCAGGACGCATTAACTCACAATGAGACGGCACGCTCACAGGTAAAGGTAACGCCCTTTTAGCACCTTTAGCTTTACAAAGATCAATAGCTCTATGCACGGCCTCAGTATTACCAGCAATAACTACTTGGCCTGGAGCATTAAAATTAACTGCACTAACTACTTGACCTTGAGCGGCTTCATTACAAACTGATTTCACATCTTCATCTGTTAAACCAAGAATAGCAGCCATTGCCCCTTGCCCAACAGGCACGGCTTTTTGCATCAATTGACCGCGCAACTCAACTAATTTAACCGCTTCAACAAAAGTTAAACTTTCTGCTGCAACAAGAGCTGAATACTCTCCTAAACTATGGCCAGCAACATAAGAAGGTAGAATATCTGTCTGCTGCCGCCATAATCTCCATAATGCTACTGAAGCAGACAAAATAGCTGGTTGAGTCTTATCAGTTTGATCTAGTTGTTCTTTAGGTCCTTCTTGAGCTAATTTCCATAAATCATAGCCTAGTATGTCTGAAGCTTCTTTAAAAGTAGCCTCAATAACTCTATATTGCTTAGCAATTTCCGCTAACATTCCAACACTCTGAGAGCCTTGACCAGGAAAAACAAAAGCGGTAATAATAGACATAAAACTTACCTTATTTGATTGAATAATTACTTATCTATATCTGTATTTTTACTAAATAAACAAAAGTTTAAAAAGCTTTATTTTAAACTATCTAGCATTTTTAAGAAATTTTACTCTAAATAAACAATTTGCTCCATCTTCAACTAGTTATCTTTTTTGCCACCAGCCTTTGGATTCAACTGTTCTACTTTGATAGCAGTTGCTTCTTTAACTAATTGATCATAATTAAGATCAGTACGATAAATAGTCAATGATGGAGGGTCTAAAGCGATACTTATATCTTCTTTCCATTCAGGTAACACTGAAGGTGGAAATGGAACAACTGCTTCTAATCTAGGAAAAGTAAGATAAATATTACCTTTAACTTTTGGATCAATTCCTTTAGATTTTCGATAAGGATCTTCATGGGTATAAAAAGAATTCATTGCATCTTGAAATACCCTGATACGTGCAAGAAATTCTTTACTAAAAAAAGCTTTATTATATTGTTGCTCAAAATATTTTTCTTTATTAGGAAAACTATCAATAGCATCATAACTTCCCATTTTAGCGGCATTATATAAGAATTTAAAAGCTTCAATTAGTAACTGCTCTGTAGTAGCCTGCTCTTCTAATACATTAGCCATTTTATATAATGAACTTGCAGTATCTTGTTTTTGCTTAACCGCGCAAGCTAAAGTATTTTTTGCTTCTTTAGCTCTTCCTACGCTCATAAAAGTATCATACATATCAGCGAGGGCTTTAGGGTAATTTAGTTTGGCTGCTTCAAATAAATAGACTGAAGCTGGAATGGGATCTTTTACAAACTCAGGCATACCATTTAGTTTATATTGTCCCATAACGTAGAATGCTTCTGGAACATTTTTCTCAATTAATTCTAGAACATACTTTTTGGCTTTACTAGGATTATAATCACTATAATTATTATGAGTATTTCGTAAATACAGATTAGCCATCATTAATTTAGCTTTCCAATGGCCCATTTGAGTAGCTTTATCCACTAAAATATACATATGCTTAAAATGTGCATCATCATTTTGCCCAAGTATTTTCCGAGCTGCCTCGTAATAAAGCTCAGCCCTAGAATCTTTAGGTAAAGCGGGCAGATACTGGGTTTGATCTCCACATGCTGGCATAGTAACCTGAGTGAAGATTATTTCTTTGTGAACTGCTTTTAAATCAAAAGAAAAAACCTCTGAACTAACAAAGCCTATTAGACAGACAAAAACAGCTTTAAATAATACACAATATTTTCTTATAGATGCAAACATCTTTCATCTCTAATTTTTGAAAAGATTATAAATTATGACTTAATATCCATTTTTAAATCCATATTAGTATCAACTTTTATAAGATTAATTAATCTAATACATAAGTATAACTATCCAGATATTAGAAATAGTGTTTAGCCAATTCCCCTATTTAAAACAGGTATAGATGTGAAAAATAAGCTATCTCTGGTTTATTGACCATTAATAATTTTTTCTTTAATAAACTTTAGCGTATTAGTCCGCAAGAAGTTGACCAAGTTGTTTAGCTAATCTTCCCTGTAAACCTTCATTTACCTCTTTAAAGGCATGATCAAGAGCATGCTGAAAAGCTTCTTTATTAGCTCCACCATGGCTTTTCACTACTACTCCTTGTAAACCTAAAAAACTAGCTCCATTATAATGTTCAGGAGATAAGTCTTTACGCAACCCCCTAAGCATGGGTAAAAACATCACTAAGCCTTTTAGTTTACTCAGCCAATTAGCTTTAAAACGACTCTCTAAACGATTAGACAGTAGTTTTAACACTCCTTCACTAGCTTTTAATAAAACATTCCCAACAAAACCATCACATACCACAACGTCAACATCTCCCCTATAAATACCATCTGCTTCAACAAAGCCTACATAATTAACTTTGTGTTGACATGCTAACAAGTGGGTAGCTTGTTTAATTTGCTGATTACCTTTTATATCTTCCAATCCTATATTTAATAATGCTACCTTAGGCTGTTGCACACCTAAAACCTCTGCCGCAACTGTTCCCATTACGCCAAATTGGAATAATTGTTCAGCAGTGCAATCTACATTAGCACCCAGA